>DATJLY010000441.1:0-4801 GCA_035509095.1 Allostellaceae bacterium
ATGGATAGCGTGGAGCTCGCCAGGCAAGTCGCCGCCGAGCTTTACGCTCGCCTCGTCGCATCCGGCGCCGATCCCTGGTCGCCCTATGATTTCGCTGTCGCCGAGGCCAAGCGGCGGGGGATTGACGTCGAATCGACCGCCGCCGGCGCAGCCGTCCTCAACGGCGGCCGCGCGACCTTCGTCGCCGCCGACGATCTGATCCTTCACGAGAATGTGGGCTCTCCGTTCGAGCAAGCTTTCCTCGTGGCGCATGAAATCGGCCATGTCGAGCTGGGCGACGATCCTGGTGGCCAAGCGGCGGCGGCGATTGATCCGGCCCGTCCAGCCGAGCCCTCACCGGTCGGAATGGATCGGGTTGTCGATTATGGACGCCGGCAACGCCGCGAAGTCCAGATGGATCTGTTCGCGCGCGAGCTGCTGCTTCCCCGCAACGTCGCGCGGGTGCTCCATGTCGACCAAGGGCTCTCCGCGTCCGCCATCGCCGCGAAGCTCGGCGCGCCGTTCGAGGTCGTCGCGCAGCAGTTGTTCGAGGCTTTGCTGCTGCCGCCGGTGCCTCCCGCCGCGACCGCGGTGCATGTCGAACGGCCGCTCAATCCGCTGCAAGCGGCCGCCGCGGCGCATCGCGGCGAAGCCTATCTACTCGAGGCAGGCCCCGGCACCGGCAAGACGCAGACGCTGATCGCGCGCGTCGAAGGCCTTCTGGAGGAGGACGTCGATCCGAGGCGCATCTTGCTGCTGACCTTCTCGAACAAGGCGGCGGGCGAGATGGCCGAGCGGATCGCGCGCAAGCGGCCCGAGGCTGCGGCCGCGATGTGGATCGGCACGTTCCATGCCTTCGGCCTCGATATCATCCGTCGCTTCCATGCGGAGCTCGGCTTGCCGAAGGACCCGCGGATGATGGATCGGACTGAGGCGGTCGAGCTCCTCGAGGAGGAGTTCCCGCGGCTGAGGCTCGCGCACTACCGTAATCTTTACGATCCGACCCAGATCATCGCCGACATGTTGGCCGCCGTCTCGCGGGCGAAGGATGAGGTGGTCGACGCCGAAACCTGCGCCGCGCTCGCCGGCGCCATGCTGGCGAAAGCCCAGGATCCCGATGCGCGCGAAGCGGCAGAACGCGCCGGCGAGGTGGCCCGCGTCTACGGGGCCTATGAACAGCTCAAGCGCAACGCGCATTGCATCGACTTCGGGGACCTTGTCGCTTTGCCGGTGCAACTGCTCGAAAAGGACGCGGCTATCTGCGCGGCGCTGCAGGCGCAATATGATCATGTCCTGGTGGATGAGTATCAGGACGTGAATCGCAGCAGCGTGCGGTTGCTGAGCGCGCTGCGGCCCGACGGCCGCAATCTCTGGATGGTCGGCGATGCCAAGCAGTCGATCTACCGGTTTCGCGGTGCCTCGTCCTTCAACATGACCCGGTTCGGCAAGGAGGACTTCGCCGGCGGCAAGCGCGGTCGATTGAAGCGTAACTATCGTTCGGTGCCGCAGATTGTCGCCAGCTTCTCCAGCTTCGCGATCACGATGCGCGCCGGCGATGCAGACAGTAGCCTGGAGGCAGACCGCGACGCCAATGGACATAGGCCCGAGTTGCGCACGGTCCAGCGCGCCGAGCAGCAGCAAGTCGCCCTGGCCGACGCGATCGAGGCGCTCCGAGGCGACGGCTACGCCTATCGTGACCAGGCGGTCCTGTGCACCGGCAACGAAAAGCTGTCGACGATCGGGCAGGACCTGGAACGACTTGGCGTGCCGGTCCTCTTCCTGGGCAGTTTGTTCGAGCGGGGTGAGGTCAAGGATCTCCTGGCTCTCCTCTCGATCCTGGTCGACCGGCGCGCCATGGGTCTGGTGCGTATTGCCTGCTGGCCAGACTTCGTCACCTCCTTTGCGGATGTAGTCGCGGTCTTCGACCATCTGCGGGCGGCCGAGCATGCGCCGGCGGGCTGGCTGCGGCATGGCGAGGCGATCCTCGGTTTGAGCAATGCCGGGCGAGAGGCCCTTGCCAAGCTCGCGGCTGCGCTCGACGGATTCGATCAGACGGCCTCGCCCTGGACCGTGCTCGCGACCCTGCTGCTCGATCGCACACGCGTCGCCGCGCGCCTTGGGACGTCGGCGGACCTCGCCGATCGCACGCGGGGCATCGCGATCTGGCAGTTCCTCAACTTTGTGCGGGTGCAACCGGCTGGGCGCGGGCTGCCCATCACGCGCCTGCTCGATCGCGTGCGCAGGCTTGTCCGCCTCGGCGACGATCGCGACCTGCGCCAGTTGCCGGCCGCTGCGCAACATCTCGACGCGGTGCGCCTGATGACCATCCACGGCGCCAAGGGCCTGGAGTTCGGCGCCGTCCATATCCCGGGGCTCAACAGCGATACGATGCCGCGCACGCCGCCGGCGCCGCCTTGTCCGGCACCCGATGGCATGATCGCCGGCGCCGAAGGCAGCGCGATCGAGACATTCCGCGCTGGTCAGGCCGAGGAACAGGAGTGTCTCTTCTATGTGGCGCAGTCGCGCGCCCGCGATCGCCTGGTCCTTTATGCGCCGACTGAGAAGAGCAACGGCCACAACCGACCGCTTTCGCCCTTCCTCGACCGTCTCGGGGCCAGCCTGACGCGCCGCTCGCTCGTGCCCGCGCGGCCGCTTCCCGTAGCCGCAGAAGCGCTGGGCGTCGACTTGGTCGTCGACGGACGGCTTAGCTTCGGCGCCCCGCAGATCGCTCTTTATGAATCCTGCCCGCGTCGCTTCTTTTACACCCATATCCTGCAGGTTGGCGGGCGGCGGACCGCGACCGCCTTCATGCATCTGCACGAGGCGGTTCGTTCGGTGGTCGAGACGGTGATCGTATCGGATGGACCCGTGTCCGAGCAGGCGCTGCAAGATCGCACCGACGCGGCGCTCGCCAGCGAGGGGCTCGCCGACCATGGTTACCGCGCCGAGTTCCGCGATTTGGCCCTGGTGATGCTGCGCTTCTTCCTGACGAATCGCACCGGCGCGGTCGCCGAGGCGCCGGTCGCACTGAGCCTCAATTTCGGCGGGGAAGAGATCATTGTTCGGCCGGACGAGGTGCTGGTGCGGCCGGACGGCGTCCGGTCCGTGCGCCGTATCCGCACGGGCCATATGCGGTCGGCCGAGAGCAAGGATGTCGGCGCGGCGGCACTGATGCTGGCGGTCAAGCAGGCCTTTCCTGGCGCGGTCGCGGAGCTCGTCCATCTTTCCGACGGCGAGGCACATGCGCTTGCCTTGTCCGATCGGGAGCTGAAGGGGCGCAAGGACAAGCTCGCAAAGTTTCTCGGCGACATCCGGGCCGGGCGGTTTCCGGCCGAGGTCTCGTCGCGCACCTGCCCGAACTGCCCGGCCTTTTTCATCTGCGGGCAGACCCCCGACGGTCCCTTGCAAAAAAAGTTCGCCTGACCTTACCGGTCGGCCAATCTGGCTCCGATTGGACCCTTAGAGCCGCGGCGCTGCCTCGGCCGAACCTCTAAGGACCCAATCTTATGAGCACTGAAGAACTTCTTGATTACGACGATCTCGGCGACGCCCTGCGCGAAGGCCGAGCGTTGCGTCCGGCGCGGGAGTATCGCTTTCTCCTGGCGCAGGGCGACCTCAACTTCCAGTCCCGCGTGGTGAGCGATCCCGTGCCTCTCGGCCGCCAGTTGCTCGAGGCCGCGGCACTCGACCCGCGGGACGGCTACAGCCTCGTCGCGATCCTGCCCTCGGGCGATTTCGAGGAGGTGAGGCTCGACGAGCCGTTCGATCTGCGTGAGCGCGGCGCCGAGCGCTTCATCGCCTTCCTGACCGACCGCGACTTCAAGCTGACCCTCAACGACCACGAGCTGCTCTGGGGCAAGCCGGTCATCAGCGGCACGATCCTCTACGGCCTCGCCAAGCCGGCAGACGGCGAAGGGGTCTTCCTCGAAGTCCCCGGCGGTGAAGATCGCCTGATCGAGCATGGCGAGCTGATCGATCTGACCCAGCCCGGCATCGAGCGGTTCATCACCGCACGGCTGACCTTCGAGATCATCGTGAATTCGCGGCAGCGCACGGTGAACGCCCGCACGGTCACGTTCGAACAGATCGTCCAGCTCGCCTTCCCGGGCCAGCACGAACCCAACGTCGTCTTCTCGATGACCTACCGGCATGCGGCGTCGACCCCGCACGCCGGTGAGCTCGGGGCTGGCGGCTCCGTCGACGTCAAGAAGAAGGGCACGGTATTCAATGTCACGCGCACTGTTCAGTCGTAATCCGGACCTCGAGCGGCTGCGGGACGAAGGCTACTTCGTCCTGCAGCAGGGTGGCTATCTCGTTATGCGCGAGGTGCCGTATGTCGATGCGCGCCGGGAGGTGCGCATCGGCACCCTCATCTCCAGCCTCACGCTGGCCGGAGATCAGACGCGCCCACCCAATGCCCCCGGTGCCCACGTCGTTCACTGGGACGGCGATTTCCCGTGCCGCGCCGACGGCTCGCCCATCCAGGCCATCGCGCATGCGGCTGGCGCCTTCAATCTCGGCCATGGCCTGAAGGCAACACATAGCTTTTCCAGTAAACCGGACGGGGGCCACACGGACTACCACCACAAGATGACGAGCTATGCGAACATCATCGCAGGTCCGGCCGCGGTGCTGAAGTCTGGCGCAACGCCGCGCACCTTCCGCCAGCCGGAAGAGGAGGAGGACAGCGTCTTCCATTACGTCGAGACCGCCTCCGATCGAGTCGGGATCGGCGTCCTGACCGGGCGCCTCGCTGACGAGCGGGTCGCCATCATCGGCGTCGGTGGAACCGGCGGCTACATCCTGGATTTCGTCGCCAAGA
>DATJLY010000442.1:0-8816 GCA_035509095.1 Allostellaceae bacterium
CAAAAGCGGAGGACAGAAAATTGCCAGCGCATATGCATGCGTGCAAGCTTCTCGTGCAAAGCACGTGATTTTTGCTCGATCAAGTGTCGAAACGCGCACGCGCGCCATCCGATCGAGCGCACTGCGCACGCATCACGCGGCGACTCGATAGGACTCGGCGCCGCTCGGGGACCGGAAAGCTTCACGGTTCCAAACGCCGGCGGCGCGTTCTAGGATGCCGCCGGACTCATTCGCGGAGTGCCACGATGGCCGATCCGATCACGCTCGAGATCTTCAGCGACTACGTTTGACCCTGGTGCTATCTCAGTACCGTGCGTACTGAAAAGCTGAAACGGGATTATGACATCGTCGTGAAGTTGGTGCATTTTCCGCTGCACCCCGAAACGCCGCCCGAAGGGCGCTCGATGGCCGACGTCTATGCCGGCCGCAACATCGATCCCGACGCCATGTACCGCCGCATGAAGAGCCTGATGGATGCCGAGGGCCTGCCCTATGGCAAGCGGACCCACAGCTACAATAGCCGGCTCGCCCAGGAGCTTGGCAGTTGGGCGGAGACGCAACCGGGCGGCGGCAGGATTCACGACGCGCTCTACCGCGCCTATTTCGTCGATGGCCGGAATATCGGCGATCCGGACATCCTGGTGGAGATCGCCGCTTCGGTCGGGCTCGACGCTACCGAGGCACGCGCGGTCCTCACCGAGCGCAGGTTCAAAGACGCGGTCGATGCCGACTGGGCGAAGTCGCACCAATATGGCGTGACCGGCGTGCCGACCTTTGTCGCCGGCGGCTATGGCGCCGTCGGCGCCCAGCCGCTCGAGGTGCTGGAACAGTTGCTGGATCAGGTCGGCGCGCAGCGTCGCACGTCATAGACCTGGATAGGCCTCTCCCCAGCGGTCCCGGTACACGAACTCGGATAAAGCGCCGCGCCGCACCGGCCCGAACCGGCCCATCGGATAGCCAATGGGCAGAATGGCATAGGAATGGACGCCGGGCGGCAGCCCCAGTGCCGTCTCCGTCTCCTTCTCATAAAGAAGATGACGCGCCGTCAAGGTTGCGCCGAGGCCGAGGGCGCGGGCGGCGAGCAGCATGTTCTGCACGGCCGGATAGATCGAGGCGCCGTCGGACCGCTTCGGCTGCGTCTTGCCGTGGTCGATGCAGGGCACGATCCAGACCGGCGCCTCATGGAAATGGTCGGTGAGATATTCGGCCGCGGCGCGCTGGCGCAGAAGCCGGTCGCGGTCGCTTCCGGGCGGCGTTTCGGCGACGAGATAATGCGGCCCCACCACCTCGACGAAGGCTTTCTTGTACCAGACCTGCACCGCTTCCTTGATGGCCCGGTCTTTCACGACCAGGAAGCGCCAGCGCTGCGCGTTGCCGCCGTTGGGCGCGCAGATGCCGGCTTCGAGGATCTTGCGGACAAGGTCGTCGGGCACCGGATCGGGTTTGAGGCGCCGCATCGCCCGCATCGTGCCGATGGTCTCGAACAGGCCGGGATCTTGGGGCATTCCAGTCCTCCTCACGCGGTGACGGTTTCGGCCATGACGCGCGGCATCACCTCGGTGCCGAAGGCGCGCAGCGAGCTCATCACCTTGTCGTGCGGCATGCCGCCCAACTGGAACGAGCCCACGAACACGGCAAGGTCGAGCTCGTCCCGATGGCGACGCACCTGACGCGCTACCGTCTCGGGCGAGCCGATCAGCACCAGCCCGGCATCGATCAACTCCTCATAGCTCATCGAGAAAAGGCGCGGCGCGCGCTGGTACCAGGATTCAAAGCTCGCCGGCACCTGGCCTGCCTTCACGAACTGCGTGAAGCGCCCCCACAGGTTCCAGTAGTGCATCAGGTAATCCTTGGCCTCGCGCCGTGCCTGCTCGTCGGTCGGCGCGACATAGACCTCGCGGGTGAGGCAAAGGCGAGGGCGCACGGCAAAGCCCGCCGCGCGCTGAATCTCGCGATAGAAGGCTTGATCGCGCCTGCAGTCCTCGAACATCGAATCGAGCTGCACGAAGGGAAAATCGCGCTCGGCCGCCCAGCGGATCGATTCCTCGCTGTTGGCCGTGACATAGACCGGCGGGTGCGGCCGCTGTACCAGCACGGGCGACAAGGCCGCCGCCTTGGCGATGCGGAAATGCGGGCCTTGATGCTCGAATATCTCGTCGGCCCAGATGCGCCGGATCAGCTCGAACGATTCGTGGAAGAGCGCGCGCGAATTCGCGGTCTCGAGGCCAAAACATTCATACTCGGCCGCCTTGCCGCCGCGGCCGATCCCGACATCGAGCCGGCCGCCGGTCATCTGGTCGAGCATCGCCATCTCTTCGGCGACGAGAAGCGGGTTCCGTACCGGCAGAAGCGTCACCATGTTGCCGAGCCGGATCTGGCTCGTATGCTGCGCGGCGGCGGCCACCATCAGGTTCGGCGAGGGAACCGGCCCGGTCGCCGACAGATGATGCTCGTAGAACCAGTAATGATGAAAGCCGCAGGTCTCCGCGAGCGTCAGCTCCGCGAAATGCTGACGATAGAGGTCCGCCGTCGTCACCCGCTCGCGCGGTCCGGTCGTGTCCCAGATGCCGAACTCCATATCCGATCTCTCCGCGCCGGCCGTCCCTTGCTCACGACGCTAGGCGAGTTTCGCGGCAACGACAAGAGAGGGGCGCCACGGTATAGTCGGGGAAGCCCGGCGCGCGCGAGGATGACATGCGGTTCCTGAACGAGTTCGATCATTTCGTCGTCCCGGTCGACGACGTCCTCGCGGCCGAAGCGTTTTATCGTGACGTGTTCGGCTGCGAGATCGCCTTGAACCCGCACGGCAAGCCGATGCGGATCGGCCTCAACGTCAAGGAATGGAAGGGCGGGATGCGGCCGCACACGTTCTTCGACGTGGCGGGCAAGCGGATCGGCGTCTATCTCCAGACGGACGAGCGCGGGCGGGCGCCTGCGATCCACGGCGCGCCGACCTGCTCCTTCACGACCGACGCGGCGGGCCTCAAGCGGGTCGAGGCGGCGCTCAAAACGCGCGGCGCGCCTTATGAAAGCGCCGGCGAGGACGAGGCGCCGAAATCGCTGCAGTCGCTCTATTTCGCCGATCCGGCCGGCAACAATTTCCAGGTCTATGTGCCGAAGGGCCGCGCGCCCGCCGCGGCGCCGGCGGGGGCGCTGTCCGGTGTCGGCTATGTCCGGCTCGAGGCGCCGGGCCTCGACCGCTCGGTCCGCTTCTATACCGAGATTTTCGGGCTCGAGGTCGAGACCGTGCGCACCAACCGGCGGCTCGGCGTGCGCGAGGCGGTGCTGCCGCTTCCCAATGGGCAGGAAGTGCTGCTCGCCGACCTGCCCTATGGCCCCAAGGGCGTGATCCTGTCGCGGTTCGAAGCGGGGCCGCATCTGGCCTTCTACGTGGCGCCGGACCGCTGGGAGCCGATGCTGCGCCGCTTCGCCGAGGCGGGCATCGCGCATGGCGACCGCGCCGCCGACCTCAAGGCGCGCCGCGGCGACGAGCGGGACACCTATATCGAGGATCCCGCCGGCTATGTGCTTCAGCTCGTGAGCGATGCGGCCTGACGTCCTTCGACGGCGCGCCTGCGGCGCTTCGCTCAGGATGAGTTTGCCTCATCCTGAGCGAAGCGAAGCGTAGACGAAGGACCCTCGGCGATCGCTGCTATTTCGTCATCGATTCCTGCAGCGCCTCGAGCATCCGCTTCTGCACGTCGAGCAATTCGGGGTGCTGCTCCTCGACATCGACCTCGTCGATGAAATTGACGCCCTGCGCGCGGTACTTCGCCATCACGGCCGCGATCTTCGAGCCCGGCAGCCCGTGATAGTCCGCCCCGTCGGCGTCCCACTCGAAATCCTGCCCCTCGCGGCTCAGAAGAAAGGCGATCAGCAGCCTCGCGGCGTTGGGATGGGCCGAATTGTTGGGGATGCCGGCGGTGAAATAGGCCATGCAGGCGGCATCGGTCGGGATGATCGCGCCCACCTTGGCGCCCGCGAGCGCGGCCTTGCGCGCTTCGTAGTCGCCGCAATTGGGGAAGAACAACGGAAACTCGCCCGACGCGATGCGCTCGGCGTTGCCGCACCGGATCATGCCCGACGCTTGCGCGCCAAGCTTGCGGAAGAACGCGACCGAGCCTTCGGGTCCCATTTCCGAAGGCAGCGCGAGGAACGCCATGAAGGTGGTCGAGACGCGCACGCCGATCTTGCCCTTCCATTGCGGATCGAGAAGGTCCTTCAGGGTTTTCGGCGCCTTGTCCTCGGGGATGAGGCCGGTGTTGTAGGTGATGCCGACGAGCAACGTTGCATAGGCGACGCCGCGGCGGCCGAACTTCATCGCCGCTTCCGGCAGTTCCGGGACCAGCTCGCGCCAATCGATGGCCTGGAACAAATGCGCGTTCGCCGCCGTCATCGAGACCGGATAAAGGTCGGTGCTCGACGGGCGCTTCGCCGCTTGCTCCTGCGCGATGCGGGCGGCCATCTCGGGCGCCGACGGGCCCGGCGTGTAGTCGATCTTGAGATGCGTGCCGTATTTCGCGTTGACGAGCCGCTCCATGGTCCGCGCGCCGTCGGTGCCGCCCAAAAGCGCGCCATAGGTCAGGGTGATCTCGCCTTCCTTCTGCGCGGCGTCGATTACTTTCCGCAGCGCCGGGCTGGTCTCCGCGGCAGAAGCGATCGACGCCGCACCGGCGAGCATCAATCCGATCACGGCCGCCCAAGCTTTTCTCATGCATCCTCCCTGTCGGTCCGCGGCTCGAGCGGTGCCGCCCACCCGCGCGCCAGATAGAAATAAAGGAGCAGAAGCGGCGCGAACAGCGCGATGGTGGTGAGGATCACCACGCTTGCCTCGTTGAACTGCCCGCCATTCCAAAGGCTCCACGTCACCACCGGCAAGGTCACGTTGTCGCCGGTGACGAGTATGACCGCCCGCGTCAACTCGCGCACCGCCAGAAGCGCAAGCCAGACCCAGCCGCTGACAAGAGCGGGGCTGATGAGCGGCACGAGGATCGTGCGGGCCGTCGCGAGCCGTCCGCTGCCCGCCACATAGGCCGCCTCTTCGAGCTCGGAATGGACCTGGATCAGCGCGGAATTGACGACGCGCGTGCCGAAGCTGATCCAGCCCACGCTGTAGACAAGCGCCAGGATAGCGACCGATCCATAGAGCGGGATCGCATCGGGCAGCACGAACAGTGCCACCACGATCGCGCCAAGCGAGAAGATGATGCCGGGGATCGCTTGTGGCAGGAAGGCGATCTCGTCGACGAAGACCCGCCCCCGCATCCGGGACCGCAGGATGAGCCACGAGAAGGCGAAGCTGAACCCCAGCGCCAGGGTCGGCGCGAGCACCGCGAGGATGACGGAATTGCGCAGGCCGCGCCACACCAGCGGCCACGGCACCCGCGCGAAGGTGGCAAACGAGACCTGATGAAGCGCCGCGAGCGAGGGCGGGGCGTAGTAAGGTAGGACCGCCGACCACAACACCAGGAGAAGCGGCAGCACCAGCGCCAGCGCGATATAGGAGCCGCCGAAAACCCAGGCCGCGATCGCCCATCTCCCAAGGCCGATCGGGCGCGGGCGATAGGCCTTGCCGGTCACGACCTGATATTGCCGCGATCGGCGCAGCAGCCGCAGATAGACAAGGCTCAACGCAAGCGCCAGCACCAGGATTACCGTGCCGAACGCGGCCGGCAGCCCGTAATTGGGCAGGTCGTCGACCGCGCTCGTCTTGACGTAAAGCAGCGTGCTGAAGGTGAAGATGCGGCTCGCAAGTCCAACGACGCCCGGCACGTCGAACGTGCCGATCGAGAGCGTGAACGTGAAGATCGCGGCGGCCACGATGCCCGGCATCATGAGCGGAAGCGCGATGCGCCGCAGGATCGCGGCGCCCGAGGCTCCCGCGGTCCGTGCCGCCTCCTCGAGGCTCGGGTCCATCGCGCGGAAGCCGCTCGCGGTCATGAAGAAGAACAAGGGCGCGAGCGTCAGCCCTTCGATCCAGGCCATCCCGGGGATCGTCGTGATGGGCAAAGGCGCCGCCGCCAGGCCGAAGGCCTGCCGCAGCCATTGATTGACGAAGCCGATGCGCGGATGAAGGAGGAAGATCCAGCCCATCGCGGTGAAGAACCCCGGCACCAGAAGGCCGAGGGTCAGCACGGGCGCGATCAGCGATCGCCCCGGCAGGTCGGTGCGCTCGGCGAGCCACGCGAGCGGCAGTCCGAACCCGCCGGCCACGATGACCGCAAGCGCCGCGAACGCGAACGTATTGATCGCGGCGCGCGCCACCAGCGGATCCGTGAAGAGGGCGACGTAATTCTGAAGCCCATAGCGGCCGGTCGCGACGCCGGCATCGGTCTCGGCGACGCTCATCCACACGACGAACAGCAACAGCCCGACGATCGCGGCACTCGCGAGCGCCACGGGCACGGCGATGGCGGCGGTGCCGAAATCTATCCGGGGACGCAACGATCCGTTTAGGGCTTCACCGGCACGAACTGGGTCGTGAAGAGCTGCGCGTCGGTTGGCGTCTGGCTGAGCGTGCCCATGCCGACGAACGATTTCTTGATGGTCTCGACCCCCAACGGGTCGAATTGGCCGTCATCCTCGAACATGGAGATCTCGTAGTCGTAGGTCTTGCTCATCACGTCGGGGCTGAGGTTCAGGACCTTCTCGCCGACCGCGATGGTCGCGTCCTTGTTGGTCTTCATGAAATGGATCGTGGCGAAGAAGCCCTGAAGGAAGCGCTTTACGACATCGGGCTTCTCTTGGACCAGCGCCTTCCGCGCGAACACCACATGGGTGATGAAGTGCGGGGCATAGCGCTCCATGCCGACAATGATGCGGCCGATATGCTTTTCCTCAAGCTGATAGCCCGATTCGATCGCGACCACGATGCCGTCGATCTGGTTCGTCTCGAGCGCCGGCAGGCTTGCCTGGAAGGTCCCGAGCGCCGCGATCCGCACGCCGTTCTCGCCCCATCCCTCCTGAACCGCCATTTGCTTTGCAAGCCACTCGGTCAGCGAGCCCGCGGTGGTGACGCCCAACAGCTTGCCCTTGAGGTCGGCCACCGTCTTGATTGGTGAATCGGCCTTCACCGTGATGCTGATGTTGCGGGGCGGCCCGGCGAAAGCGGCGACCGCGAGGGTCGGCGCGCCCTTCACCGTGAAGGCCATCGAGGGGCCGCTGCCGAGGCCGAAATCGAGGCTGTTCGACGCCAACGCCTGCTGCAGCTTGGCATCGCCGCCATAGGCGCTGATATCGACGTCGATGCCGTATTTCTGAAAGATCCCTTCAGCCTTGCCGACATCGAGCACGGTGAAGGTCCAGGCGACGTCGGCGGCCTTGCCGGCGCGCACCGTGTCGGCCGCTTGCGCCGGGACGAGGCCCATGAGAAGCGCCGCGCCGACGAACCATGCCCCGTACCGATATCCCATCCTTGTCCTCCCCTGGGTCTTGGCCTCAATGATAGCCGCCGCGGTTCGCACTTCCAATCCGCGCGAGCGCATCGGGGTTGAGCACCCGGATCGGCTTGCCGTCGAGGAAGGCCAGCACGTTCTCCACCGTCTCGGCATAGAAGCCGCGATAGCCTTCCTCGGAGACATAGCCCAGATGCGGAGTAAGCACGACATTCTCGAGCGTGCGCAGCGGATGGTCCGCCGGCAATGGTTCTTCGTCATAGACATCGAGCGCGGCGCCGGCGATGGCGCCTCGGCGCAGCGCGTCGATCAGCGCGGCCTGATCGACAATCGGTCCGCGCGCGGTATTGACGAGATAAGAGGTCGGGCGCATCAGCGCGATCTCGCGCGCGCCGACGGTTCCACGCGAGCGCTCGCCAAGGACGAGATGCAGGCTCACAATGTCGCTGTCGCGGAACAGCACGTCCTTTTCGACGCGCCGCGCGCCGCACGAGGCCGCGTGCTCGTCGGTGAGATTGCTGCTCCAGGCGATGATCTTCATGCCGAAGGCGGCACCCAATGCCGCGACCTGGGCGCCGACGCGACCGAGGCCCAAAAGGCCCAGAATCTTGCCGCGCAGGACGGTGCCGACCGTCCCTTGCCACAAACCCTGCCGCATGCGGCGATCCTCGAGCGCGATGCGGCGCGTCACGGCCAGCATGAGCGCGATCGCGAGCTCCGGCGTGGCCGAACCGCCCCCGCCGCGACCCGTCGTATGCGACACCGCGATGCCGCGCTCGGTCGCGGCGGCAAGGTCGAGCCCGCGATGGGCCGGTCCGGTCACGGCGATGAAGCGCAGATGGGGCAGCGCGTCGATGACGGCGCGCGGAAACGCCATGCGTTCGCGCACGTGGCAGACGATCTCGAACGGCGCCAGCAGCCGCGCCGCTTCGCCAAGCGGGATGTTGCGGTCGAATGCGGTGATCTCGGCCCGCGCGCGCACCGGGCCCCAATCCGCCATCGCGAGCGCCACCTGCTGATAATCGTCGAGAAGCGCGATCTTCGTCATGCGAGCCATGCCCTTGAACCGTTGCGGCCGCGATGCTACCCCGGATGGCGCCTATGAAGGAGATACCCCATGGCGGTTCCCGTCCATCTGGTGGGCAGTATCGGGCTCGACACCGTTCCGGAGGTATTCGCGGCGGTCGGAAGCGCGCTTGGCCCGTGCCTTCGGCGCGTGCCCGATGGCGAGCCGGGAGGGCGGCGCTTGTGGATCAGCTTTCAATATCCGCTGCTCCGCGCCAACCCGTTCCTGCAAGCGGAGCCCAAATCGACCGCCGAGGGCATCTTCCCGCAGATGCGCATCGCGGACGACGTGGCGCCCGAATCGATCCGCTTCGGCGAGCTCAACTATGCACGCGAAGCGCGGACGTCGTACGAGGA
>DATJLY010000443.1:0-7764 GCA_035509095.1 Allostellaceae bacterium
TCGACCTGGGCGCCGGTAAGGACGCGGAGATTGGGCCGCTTCTCCACCGGGCGCAGGAACGCCTTGGCGGTGTTCCAGCGCACGCCGCGCCGCTGGTTGACCTGGAAATAGCCGCAGCCCTCGTTGTCGCCGCGGTTGAAGTCGGTGGTTGGCGGAATGCCGATCTCGGCAGCGGCGGCGCGGAACGCATCGAGGATCTCCCAGCGCAGCCGCATCTCTTCGACATGCCATTCGCCGCCGGCACCGTGCGCCTCGTCGGCCCCGCTCACATGGTCCTCCGAGCGGCGGAAATAGGGCAGCACGTCGTCCCACGCCCAGCCGACATTGCCGAGCTGGCGCCAATGGTCATAATCGCGCGCCTGGCCGCGCATATAGATCATGCCGTTGATCGACGAGCAGCCGCCCAGCACGCGGCCCCGCGGATAGTTCAGCACGCGGCCGTTCAATCCCGGCTCGGCCTCGGTCTTGAAGCACCAGTCGGTGCGGGGATTGTTCTGGGTGTAGAGATAGCCGATCGGGATGTGGATCCAGATGTAGTTGTCGCGCCCGCCCGCTTCGAGCAGGAGCACGCTCGCATCGGGATCGGCGGAAAGCCGGTTGGCGAGAACGCAGCCGGAAGTGCCGGCACCGACGACGACATAGTCGTATTGGCCATAATCGGTCCTGACGTCGCCGCCGCCCTTCGCCATTGCCACGATTTAGCGAAGCAGGCCGCTATCGGCTAGGGCTCGTCTTGCCGCGGCTCGTGGGTCTCGTTGATGCCGGTCGGCGATGGCGGACGAACCGGAAGCTCCTGCGGCGCGCCTTGCATCGGGGCGCCCAGATTGTTGCCGCCGAAATCGGTGAAGAAGCCGACCGTCGCGACGCCATAGCCTTGGACCATGACCTGCTGCAGCGAGATCGTGCCCTCGCGGCAGCGGTTGAAGTTCCGGATCTCGGAATCGCTGCGCGAGTTGAGGATCGTGATCTCCTTCAGCGTCAGGCTGCCGGGATGGGCGCAACTGTCGCTCGCGAAGGTGATGATGTAGCGGTCGGACGAGCCGGGCGTCTTCTCGAAGGTGGAGCGGAAGATCATCGCATCGCCGGCATCGGGAAAATCGACCGCGCGGCGTCCTTGGGTGCTGCGGAAGGTCGAATCCGAGATCTCGGTCTTGAGGCAACGCGAGGTGAACTCGTCGCCCGCCCGCGTGTCACGGAAAATGGAGCCCGTCACGGTGAGCTTGGTGCAGCCATCGCCGAAATCGGCGTTCCGCGCGATCCCCTTGCCGCCATTGCCGTAGAACTCCGAATGGGTCACCGTCACCGAACCGCCGGACACGATGACGCCATTCTGCGAGCCGTGGCAGAAGACCGACGCCAGAGTGAGGTCGGCCGCGTCTTTGCTTCGGATGCAAGCGCCATCGCCGCCCTGCGCCACGGGCACCGTGGCGCCGCTGATCTCGAGATTGTCCAGGGTGACGCCGTCGGCCGTGATGCTGAAACATGCCTTGTCGCCGGGAAGCGCAAGGCCGGCGCAATCGAAGTGCGGCCGGCCCGCCGTGCCGCGCACCGTCACATGCGGAAGGGCGAGGCTCACCCGCTCGTGGAACGTGTCGCCAACCACGTCGATCGTCGATCCCGCGTGCGCCGCTTCGAGCGCTGCGGCGACGGTCGGATAGCGCTCGCCCTTGCCGACGCATAGCGCGCTTTGGTCGCACAGTGGGCGGCCGCTTTGGCGTTCGGTCTCGGGCGTGACGCTCTCGACGCGCCCGTCATCGCCGCGCCGCAACGGGCCGATGACCGACGGGCCGCCGGGAAGCGATTGCGCATCCGCAACACCCCCCGCCGCCGGCGATAGGAGCAGCATGGCCGCGGCCACCGCCGCCCCGCGCGCAGCCTTTCTTAGAAGCACAGGCGCCGTTATGAGGCGCGCGCCCCGGGGGACGCAACCCATCTTTAGGGGCGCTTCGCCGCGCTTTCGAAGAGCGCGTCATAACCGGCGAGCATCTTCTCGAGCGGGTAGTTGGACCGGGCATGCGCGCGATTGGCCGCGCCGACGCCGCGGCGCAAATCTCCATATTCGAGCAATGTCTGAAGCGCGGTTTTGAGCGCCCCTTCGTCTCCGGTCGGCACCACGAATTGCCCGTTGCCGTCGGCGATCATGCGGCGAACGTCGCCGATATCGGTCGCCACCACCGGCAACCCCGCCGCCATCGCCTCCAGCACGCCGCTCGGCATCGTCTCGGTGTCGGAGCCGAGCGCGAACACGTCGAAGCGGCCGAGAATGCGCTCCGGGTGGTCGAGCGCTCCCGCCATCGTGACGCGCTGGGCAATGCCGAGGCGTGCCACCTCGGCGGAAATCCTCGCACGGTCCGGACCGTCGCCGACGATGACGAGCCGCGCCTTGAGCGACGCCGGCAGCGACGCGAAGACACGAACCAGCCGCAGCACGTTCTTCTCCGGCCGCAGCGCCGTCACCGTGCCAACCACAAGCGTGCCCTCGGCAATACCGAGGCTCGCCATCAGCCCGGGATCGGGAGGCTGCTCGAAGCGCCGGGCGTCGACGCCGTGCGGCAAATGCAGGACGCGATCGGGACTGATGCGCCAGGCGTCGATCGCCACCCGCGCCAGGCTGGCGGACGGCACGACGACGCGGGCGCAGCCGGCAAGGCACAGGCGCCGGACCCAGACGCGCCGCCCAAGGGAGCGAAGCGGCGCTTCGTCGTACCCGAAGCCGTCCTCGATATGGATGCGGGGACAGGGACCGGACCAGCCGGCCATGGACCACTCGAACGTGTCGCTGTTGTACGTCACCAGAAGATCGGGAGCGACGCGGCGCAGCAGCCCCCGCGCGCGCCGCACATTGGCGATGCTGAAATGACGGCTGCGGGACGGCCCGATCGTCTCGAACGCGCATTGGACATCGGTGGCGAGGCCGGCGGCCGCGTCGAGATTGCCGTCCAACGCCAGGATCGTATGCCGGTATTTGCGCGGCAGGGCGTTGGCGATGGCGATGAGCCGCGTCCGCGCACCGCCATTGGCGAGCGTCGGGAAGACGTGGAAAAGATGGAGCGGCACGTCGCGTTCCACGCGGTTCGGGACGTCCGTTTGGCTCTCGCTCAGGGCTGGCGGCACGCCGCATAGGTATCATCGGCGAGGCTCAGGGTTCAATCAGGGTCGCGACGAAGCCTCTGCTCTGCTAGGTTCCGGCGCCAGGGCGAGAAGCGGTGCCGGTTGGATGTGCGGCATAACGGGGCTGTGGGATCGGCGGAACCGCGCGGACGCGGATGTCGCCGCCATCGTCAGAGCGATGACCGACACGCTCGTCTACCGCGGACCCGACGCGGGCGATGTCTGGGCCGATCCCGAGGCCCGCATTGCCCTTGGCCATCGTCGCCTGTCGATCGTCGATCTGTCGCCCGCCGGCGCGCAGCCGATGGTGTCGTCCTGCGGCCGCTTCGTCCTCTCCTACAACGGCGAGGTCTATAACGCCGACGAGCTGCGCCCGGAACTGGAAGCCGCAGGGCGCCGGTTCCGCGGCCATTGCGACACCGAAGTGATCGTCGAAGGCGCGGCGGTATGGGGCGTCGAGGCGACCGTGAAGCGCCTCATCGGCATGTTCGCGATGGCGCTTTGGGATCGGCGCGACCGGGTCCTTTGCCTCGTACGCGACCGGGTCGGGATCAAGCCCGTCTATTGGGCTGATTTCTCGGGCCGCTTTTTGTTCGGGTCGGAGCTCAAGGCCCTGCGGGCAGATGCGGGATGGACCCCAGCGCTCGATCGGGATGCGCTCGCCGCCTATATGCGGTTCGGCTACGTGCCGGGCCCGTCCTCGATCTATCGCGGCGTGAAGAAGCTTCAGCCCGGCACGATCCTGACCGTGCGCGACGGGGGCGAGCCGTCCGCCGCGCCCTATTGGTCGCTCGAAGACATCGCGCGCCAGGGTCAGGCCGCGCGCTTCGATCTCTCCGAGCCGGAAGCGGAGGATCGGCTCGACGCCTTGCTGCGCGATGCGGTTGGGCGGCGCATGGTCGCCGACGTGCCGCTGGGCGCGTTCCTCTCCGGCGGCATCGACAGCTCGACGGTCGTGGCCCTGATGCAGGCCCAAAGCACGCGACCGGTGCGGAGCTTCTCGATCGGGTTCCACGAGCAAGGATTCGATGAAGCGCAACATGCCAAGGCGGTGGCGCGGCACCTCGGGACCGACCATACCGAGCTTTACGTGTCGCCTGACCATGCGCTGAGCGTGATCCCGCGCCTGGCGGACATGTATGACGAGCCGTTCGCGGATGCGTCGCAAATCCCGACCTTCCTCGTCTCCGAGATGACGCGCCGGCATGTCACGGTCGCGCTGTCGGGCGACGGCGGCGACGAGCTTTTCGCGGGATATACCCGGTACTTCCGCGCGACCTTGATGTGGAACGCGATCGAGGCGGCGCCGGCGGCGCTGCGCAGCCTTGCCGCCTCGGGCGTGCGCGCCCTCTCTCCCGCGACCTGGACCGCGCTGGGCGCGCTCATTCCGGAACGGCGCCGGCCGGATCAGCTGGGCGACAAGATGCACAAGCTCGCGGGCGTGCTCGACGGCGAGCCCGAGGCAAGCGCCTTCTATCAGCAGGTGATCAGCCTGTGGGTCGATCCCGAATCCGTGGTCCGGGACAGCGTCGAGCCCAAGGGCGTGCTCGGCTGCGCCGACGTCAAGGCACTGGTGCCGGACTTCGTCGAGCGCATGCAATATCTCGATACGCTGACCTATCTTCCCGACGACATTCTGACCAAGGTCGATCGCGCCTCGATGGCCGTTTCGCTGGAGGCGCGCGTGCCGATCCTCGACCATCGCGTGGTCGCCTTTAGTTGGATGCTGCCTGCCGCGCTCAAGGCCGGAGACCGGGTCGGCAAGCGGCTGCTGCGACGGGTTCTTCACCGCTACGTTCCACGCGAGCTGGTCGAGCGGCCCAAGATGGGCTTCGGCGTGCCGATCAAATCGTGGCTTCGGCACGAGCTGCGCGATTGGGCGGAGACGCTCCTCGACGAGCGCACGCTGGCGGCCGACGGCATTTTCGATCCCGGACCGATCCGGCAGCGCTGGCGCGAGCATCTCGAGGGTGTGCGGAACTGGCAGTATCAGCTCTGGGCCGTGCTCATGTTCCAGGCTTGGAAGGCGCGCTGGCTCGCCTGATTCGCCGCTCTTCCATTTCCCGCCCGGGCGGTTGCGCCTGGCGGCGACCTTGCCTATGAAGATGCCGTGTCGCGAGTCGCTTGTCGGCGAATCACGGTTACGGCAAGCGAATCGTGCCGCGATAATGGCTATCGGAGGCACCCGTGCCCTGGCGCCACCGTCGCAGACTAAGGACGAGCGCTGGCGCGCTCATCGTCATCTTGATGGTCACGGCGGTGTGCGTCGGCATGCTGGCGTGGGCGGGCGTGGTTCTCGACGTTCACTTCTTCCCGGGCGGTTGAGGATCGGCGCGCGCCGGTCAGCGCGCCTGCGTCTCGCCCGGTACGCCGCCCTACCCCTGTTCAGTAAGGAGCTTGTCGAAGTAGGCGATGGTTTTTGCGAGGCCTTGGTCGAGGGGGATTTTGGGCTGCCAGGCGAGGAGGGTCTTGGCGCGGTCGATGTCGGGGCATCGCTGGACCGGGTCGTCGACGGGGAGGGGGCGGCGGACGATGGGGGAGCGGGAGCCGGTGAGGGCGATGATCTTGGCGGCGAGCTCGGCGACGGTGGTCTCGACCGGGTTGCCGAGATTGATCGGGCCGGTGACCTCGTCGGGGGCGGCCATGAGGCGCACGAAGCCGTCGATCAGGTCGTCGACATAGCAGAAGGCGCGGGTCTGGGTGCCGTCGCCATAGAGCGTGATCGGCTCGCCCTTCAAGGCCTGGACGATGAAGTTCGACACGACGCGCCCGTCATTGGGGTGCATGCGCGGGCCATAGGTGTTGAAGATGCGCGCCACCCGGATGCGCAGCCGGTGCTGGCGGTGATAGTCGAAGAACAGGGTCTCGGCGCAGCGTTTGCCCTCGTCATAGCAGGCGCGCGGGCCGATCGCGTTGACGTTGCCGCGATACTCTTCGCGCTGGGGATGGACCGACGGGTCGCCATAGACCTCCGAGGTCGAGGCCTGGAAGATCTTCGCCCTGAGCCGCTTGGCGAGCCCCAGCATGTTGATGGCGCCCGACACGCTGGTCTTGGTGGTCTGCACCGGGTCGAACTGGTAGTGGATCGGCGAGGCCGGGCAGGCGAGGTTGTAGATCTCGTCCACCTCGACATAGAGCGGGAAGCACACATCGTGCCGCATCGCCTCGAACCGCGGGTTCGCCAAGAGATGCGCGACGTTGTCCTTGCGGCCGGTGAAATAATTGTCGACGCACAGAACGTCGGCGCCTTCGGAGAGCAGCCGCTCGCCGAGATGGGAGCCCAGGAACCCGGCGCCGCCGGTCACCAGCACCCGCTTGCGGATCGAGCTCATCGCCTCACCCTTCGCCCACGGCGCGCGCCCGGCCCCCGCGTTCGGGCATCACCGCCGCCCGGCCGATGCTGTGATAGGCAAGCCCCGCCGCCGCCATCTCCTCAGGCTTGTAGATGTTGCGCAGATCGACCACCACCGGCGCCCGGAGCGCCGCCTTCACCCGCATCAGGTCGAGCGCCCGGAACTCGTTCCACTCGGTGAGGATCGCCAGCGCGTGCGCCCCTTCCATCGCCTCGTACGCGGTGGCGCAGAAGGTGACGCCGGGGAGCAGCTTCTTCGCCTCGCCCATCCCTTCCGGGTCATAGGCCCGGACCGTCGCGCCCGCCGCCTGCAGCGCCGGCACGATCACGAGGCTCGGCGCGTCCCGCATGTCGTCGGTGTTGGGCTTGAAGGTCAGGCCCAAACACGCCACCACCTTGCCCCGCGCCTGGCCCTGGAGCGCCGCCACCACCCGGTCCGCCATCTGCGCCTTGCGCCGGTCGTTCCCCGCCACCACCTGCTCGACGATCCCGAGCGGCGCCCCCGCCTCTTGCGCCGTGCGCACCAGCGCCAGACAATCCTTCGGGAAGCACGAGCCGCCGAAGCCCGGCCCCGCATGCAGGAACTTGCGCCCGATCCGCCCGTCGAGCCCGATCCCTTTCGCCACCTCCTGCACGTCCGCCCCCACCCGCTCGCACAGGTCCGCCACCTCGTTGATGAACTGGATCTTGGTGGCGAGGAAGCTGTTGGCCGCGTACTTGATCAGCTCCGCCGTCTCGAGCCCGGTGAACAGGATCGGCGTCTCGATCAGAAAGAGCGGCCGGTAAAGACCCCGCAGCACCCCACGCGCCCGCTCGCTCTCGGTCCCGATCACCACCCGGTCCGGCCGCATGAAATCCTCGATCGCCGACCCTTCGCGCAGGAACTCCGGGTTCGACGCCACGTCGAACGTCCCTTCCGGCCGCCGCCGCCGCACGATCTCCGCCACCTTCCGCCCGGTCCCAACCGGCACCGTCGACTTCGTCACGATCACCGAATAGCCCGTCAGCGCCCCCGCGATCTCGTCCGCCGCCTCGAACACATAGGAAAGGTCCGCATGCCCGTCGCCCCGCCGCGACGGCGTCCCCACCGCGATGAAGACCGCGTCCGCCCCAGCGACCGACGCCGCCAGGTCGCTCGTGAAATGAAGCCGCCCCGCCGCCACGTTCCCCGCAACCACCTGCTCCAGCCCCGGCTCGTAGATCGGCATCTCCCCCCGCCGCAGCCGCGCAACCTTCCCAACATCCTTGTCAACGCACGTCACCTCGACCCCAAACTCCGAAAAACACGCCCCAGACACCAA
>DATJLY010000444.1:0-2311 GCA_035509095.1 Allostellaceae bacterium
CACCTCGGGCGGCATGCCGATGCCGGTATCGGACACCGCCAGCATGACGTATTCGCCCGGCGCCACCTCGGCGTTGGCCGCGGCATAGCCGGCATCGAGCACCGCGTTGCCGATCTCGATGGTGAGCCGGCCGCCGTCGGGCATGGCGTCGCGGGCATTGACCACCAGGTTGAGCAGCGCGTTCTGCAACTGCCCGGGATCGACGTCGCAGGTCCACAGGCCGTCGTCGATCACCAGCTTGAATTCGATGTTGCTCGGGATCGTCCGCCGCAGCAGGTCGGTCATCTCGCGCACGAGATCGCTGAGGTCCGTGGCCGTGGGATTGAGCGGCTGCTGGCGGGCATAGGCGAGCAGGCTTTGCGTCAGCCTGGCGCCGCGTTCGGTCGCGCGCATGGCCGGCAGCAGGATGGCGCGCACGTCCGCGCGGTCGGGCAGCGCTTCCTCGGCGAGTTCCAGATTGCCCGAGATCACCGCCAGCAGATTGTTGAAATCGTGCGCGACGCCGCCGGTCAGCTTGCCGATGGCCTCGAGCTTCTGCGACTGGCGGAGCTGTTCCTCGATGGCCTTGCGCTCGCTGATGTCGATGGCGAGGACATAGTGCCCCAAGAGGTTGCCATCGGCATCCGTGTCCGCGACCGAGCGGATGTCGATCGTGCGCGTCACGCCGTCGGGATAGCTTATGGTCGCTTCCTCGCGCCGCGGGCCGGCGAGCAGGCGGTCGCGATAGGCGACGGTGGCGGCGATATAGTCGGCCGGCATGACTTCGGCGGCGGTCCTGCCCTCGGCCGCGGCGGCGGTGGCGGCGAGCCAGCGTTCGGCGGTGCGGTTGAGGAAGCGGTAGCGCCCCGCGGCATCGATATAGACGATCAGCGCCGGCACGTTGTCGGCGATGGCGCGGATTTGCCTGAGGCTCGCCGTGAGCGATTCGTTGAGTTCGGCGATCTTGCGCTCGGCGTCGCGGGCCGCCGTGACGTCGCGGGAGATCCACAGCACATGGGCCTCGTCGTTGGCCTCGAAGCGCGAGGCGGTGAGCAGCACGTCGTGCAACGCGCCCGACTTGGTCTTGAGCTTCATGGGATATTCGCGCACGTGCCCGACCGTGGCGAGTTGCCGCATCACCGCGTCGCGGTCGCGCCGGTCGGCCCAGAGGTCGCGGCCCACGGTCGCCTCGCCGAGAAATTCCTCGCGCCGCCAGCCGGTCACCGCTTCCGCCGCCTCGTTGGCCTCGATGATGACGTTGTCGCGCAGCCGCGAGATCGACATGAAATCGGTGCTGCCGAGGAAGGCGCCGACGAAGCGTCCGTGCGATTCGCGCAACGCCGCTTCCGCCTCCTTGCGGGCGGTGATGTTGGTGCCGATCGAGAGAAGCTGCACCACCTTGCCGTCGGCATCGCGGATCGGCTGCACCTCGAGACTGACCCAGTAGGGCTGCCGGTCCTTGGTGTAGCATTGCAGCTCGACGTCGCGGTAGGCCTCGCCGCGCGCACTGTGCTCGCGCATGCGCGCGAGCGTCGCGGCGTCCGTGCCCGGCCCGCACAGGAGATCGACGGCGATCTTGCCTTTGATCTCGTCCAGCGCATAGCCGGTGGCGCGGGTGAAGGCGGCGTTGACCCATTCGATGCTGCGATCGGCGTTCGAGAGGATCACCGAGTTGGTGGTGTTTCGCGCCACCAGCGAGAGCAGCCGGTTTTCATCCTCGATCAGCTTCCGCGCGGTAAGATCGAGCGTGAAGACGTAGTAACCGCGAACCGCGCCCGAAGCATCGGTATCAGTGACATAGGTGGCTTCGATGCTGCGCGTCACGCCGTCGGGATACAGCACGCTTGCGTCTTCGCGCCGGCCGCCGGCGAACAGCCGTTCGCGCAGGTCCCTGGTCGACTGCACGAAATGCGCCGGCAACGCCTCGGCGACGGTCTTGCCCTCGGCCGCCTCGAAAGTCGTCGCCAACCAGCGTTCCGCCGTCTTGTTCATGAAACGGAAGCGGCGCTCCGCGTCGAGATAGACGATCAGCGCCGGCATGTTGTCGGCGATCGCCTGGATTTGCCGGAGACTTGCCGCCAGCGACCGATTGAGTTCGACGATCGTGCGTTCGGCGGCACGCACCTCGGTCACGTCGCGGATCACGCTGATGACATAGCTTTCGCCGCCGGCGGCGAAGGTCGAGGCGGTGATCAGCACTTCGCGCAGGGCGCCGTCCTTGGCCCGCAAGGTCGTGGGGTGACCGCGGATGGCGCCGCTGTCGAGCAGCGGGCGCCAGGCGGCATCGTTCTCGGCCGGGCCGAGCCAGAGGTTGAGCTCGACGCCGGTCTTG
>DATJLY010000445.1:0-2824 GCA_035509095.1 Allostellaceae bacterium
GCGACCTTGCCCGCGCCGTCGCGGAACAGCACCACCGGCTCGTTGAGGATGCGCCGGGCGAGCGGCGTTTTCGCCACCTCGTCGGCCCAAGCAGCGACGTACCAGGCATTGCGTACGAACATGATGCCTCCTCCCGCGCAGCGTCCTGATGGGAACAGGCTAAGGCGAAACCGGCGCGCGATAAAGCGTGCCTTTGCCGCGCGCCCGGCCTAGCCCGCCGCCCGCGCCCGCGGCAGCAGGGGAAGCGCGTTGGCATCGATGGCGGCGAGCTCGCCCGGCGTGAAGATCCCGGTCTCTTTGAGGCCCGCGACGCATTCCTGCGACCCGCGCCAGGGGTAGTCGGTGCCATAGCAGATCCGTTGCAACGGGATGAGCTGCTTCAGCGCGAGGAGCGGCGAGGCATGAAGGATTTGCGCCGTGTCGTAATAGAACTTCGCCGCTTCGGCCGCGAAGCCCTTGGGCATGAACGGCTGAAACCGCGGCATCTTCTCGAGGCGGATGAAGCGCTCGGCAAGGAACGGCATGGTGCCGCCGCCATGCGACCAGATCACGCGGATGTCGGGGCAGCGCGCGGCGGTGCCGGAGAAGAGATAATTGGTGAGCGCGCGCGTCGTGTCGGTGCCGAACTCGATCACCGAGTCCCGGATATTGAGCTCGGGCAGCGTGTTGGCGCAGCAACTGGGCGCGCGCGGGTGGGTGTAGATCACGGCCTTGCGCCGGTTCAGCTCGTCGAACACGGGGGCGAACGCGCTCTCGCCGAGCCAATGGTCGCCATAGCTCGTGATCATGTGGACGCCGTCCGCCTTCAGCGTGTCGAAGGCATAGGCGATCTCTTTCAAGGTCGCGTCGATGTCCGGCAGCGGCAGGGCGGCGAAGAGGCCGAAGCGGCCGGGATAGTCCGCGGCAAGCCGCGCCATGTACTCGTTGTTCTCGCGGACATAGGTGCGGCGCGCCTCGCCCGCGATGTGGTCGGGCATGGTCGCCGAATTGACGGCCATGGTGACGCCCGCTTTGTCCATGTCGGCGATCGCGTCGTTCTCGTTCATGATCGAGGCGAGATGGGGCGTCAGCACGCCCTCTTCGCGGAGCGACGGGACGAAGCGCGGCGCGACGAGGTGGTGATGGACGTCGATCCGGTGAGCCATGGCGGCCTTCCTTCCCAATCGAGGGATGCCGCAACGGTACGGCAGAGCGGTATCGGGGGCCAAGACCCTTAATCGACATTGACGAACCCTTAACCATCGGTGGGCAAGATGGGTGCCTGGCCATGGCGCACGCGATCCATCATCCCGCCCATCGCGCGACCCCGGTCCCGCTGCCGGCGGACGAGGTTCGCCTTGCCAAGGAAGCGAGCGCCGGCACCGGCACCGATTTCCGCTCGCTCCTGGCGAGCAGCCTGCAGGAAAGCCACGATCGCGCCGCCGCGCACAACCCGCGGTCGAGCGCCACCGGCGCCTATCAATTCACCGAGCGCACCTGGCTCGATCTGATGCGCCGGCACGGCGGCGAGCTGGGCCAGCATTACCTCGCTTCGCAGATCACGGTCGAAAAGGGCGCGCCGCACGTCTCCGACCCGATGACGCGGGCGACCATCCTGGGGCTCAGGACCAATACCGAGCTCGCCGGCGCGATGGCCGCGCGCTATTTCGAAGAGAACCGCGCTAGCCTCGCCAAGAGCCTCGGCCGCGCGCCCAGCACCGACGAGGTGCAGATGGCCTATCTTCTGGGCGCGAGCGGCGCGACCCGCCTCATCAAGGCGGCGTCCACCCATCCCAGCGTCGGCGCGGACCGGATCGTGCCCAACGCGGTGCGCCACAATCCCGGCCTCTTCCGCGAGCATGGCGGCAAGGTCAAGACCGCGTCCGAGGCCGTCGCGTCGCTGAGCCGCCACTTCGAGGCCGGCCGCAACAGCGTCAACGGCGCGATCGGCACCCACATCTCGATGCTTCTGCCCGAGGATACGCCGGTCGACGACGACGCCGGCTGATTCCACGCCGCCGATCGCCTTCGCGGGCTTGAAGGGCGCGGATACCCGCCCCACTTTGTAGTCGTTCAAGAATTCGCAAGACGGCGTCTTCCCGGCCTTTGTGAGCCCGGTTTGCGCGCGCGACGGTCGCGCGCCATAGACCCGCTCCCGACACGCCGGCAAAGACCAAGGACAGAAAGACATGGCGCGAGCCGCGAAAGAGGAAGCGGCGCCTTCAGACGCGACCCCCGCATCGCATGCGGCGCGCGTCTTCGCGGTCGCCGAGGGCCAGGCCAGCGCGCCAGGCGCCGCGTTCGTGTCGACGTCCTGGCAACGGTGCGTCAACGAGTTCGGGGTCGACCCCGCGGCAAGCGTTGCGCCCCGCGTCCTCACGCTTCCCGAGCTCCGGCATTTGCGCGAGCCGATCAAGGCGCTCATCGAGAGCGCGCGCGACGAGTTGGATCGGCTCTACGCGCTGGTGCGGCCCGCAGGCTACACCGTGCTTCTTGCCGACAAGAACGGCGTGGCGGTCGAGCATCGCGGCGACGAGGCCCAGGCGGGCACGTTCAAATATTGGGGGATCTGGCTCGGCGGCGTGTGGACCGAATCGGTCGAAGGCACGAACGGCATCGGCACCTGCATCGCCGAGGCGCAGCCCGTCACCATCCACCGCAACCAGCATTTGCGCTCGCGTCACATCGATCTGAGCTGCTCGGGCGCACCCATCTTCGACGTCGACGGCACGTTGCTCGCCGTGCTCGACGTGTCGTCGTTCGATCCCACGCTTTCCGAAGGCGCGCACACGCTGACGGGAACGCTGACCGCGATGTCGGCGCGTTCGATCGAAGAGCGGTTCTT
>DATJLY010000446.1:0-5098 GCA_035509095.1 Allostellaceae bacterium
CCAATCGCCTTGTCGGCGTGCCGTTTTATTTCGGAACGCATTACATTGCGCTCCACATGCTCGAAGGGTTTGTGCCCCGCGACATGATCAAGCTATGCAGCGCGCCCAACGGCTCGCGCTATCGGTATGATTCGATGATGACCGGCGAGATCGAGGCGACGACCTTGACCGAGCCTTACGTCACGCTTGCCGAAAAGCGCGGATGCCGTCTCATCTCGACCGCGTTCTTCCACGGCACCGAGGTCGCCTCGGACCGGATCGATCACGAGACCTATGCCGCCTTCGCGCGCGCGGTGCGCGAGGCGGTACGCCGCATCAACGCCAATAAGCGCGCCTATCTCCATTATTTCATCGATTACCATAAGGCGAAGGACAAGGAGATCGGCGAGCTCACGATCAACGACCTGCGCGAAAGCCGGGTGGTGGTGTGCGATCCGGCACCCATCCCGATGGACGAGATGCAGCGCACCTATGAGTGGCTCAAGAGCTGGGGCATGCTCGAAGCGGCCTCATCGCCGCTCGACCTCGTGAACCTTCAGCTCCAGCAGCAGGTGCACGCGCCCGAATAAGCCGGCTGCCCAGATACCAACCGCTACTGCCAATACATGAAGGCCATCGCGTTGCCGGTGCCGGCCTCGGAGCGATAGCACGGGACATAGTCGATGAAATTCGGCCTGAGCTGGGTCTGAGACATGACCGCCGACAGCGGTATCCAGTTCTTGACCTCCGATGTCCCTTCCTGAAGCAGATCCTGCGGCAGCGATGTGAGCTTCGCCTTGTCCCCCGACCGGACCGCGGCGATGACTTCCTTGTCGAACGGCTCGTTGATGGCGAAATGGCTGAGACCGCCCGAGCCGAACACGGCGACGCGCGCATCGGACTCCCACGACGCGATCGCCTTTGCCACCTCTTCGCCGAAGCGATAGCACCGTTTCGGCGAAGGCTGATTCGGTGGATAGAATGTGTTGGTGAAAAGCGGCAGGTTCGGAACCACCTTGCCCTTCATGATGCGTTCGTAGACGAAGCCGAACGCATGCGGGATGTCGGCCGATCCGCGCGGCCCCTTGGGAAGCTGGCTCGAAATCGAAACGTCGAACTCGTCCTCCATGAGCGTGCGGATCACGTGCTTGCCGAGCTCCGGCAGGCCCGGATAGACGACGCGTTGTTTGGGCTTATGACCGTCGAGCGAGACCGCGATCCCCGGCTCCATCCGGGCCTTCGCCTCCTCGGAGGCGGGGCCGTTCTCGATCGTCTCGCCGGCATAGACGAAGAAGGCCGGCATCAGGCTGTTGCCGAATATCTCCATCTGGTCGTTGCCGAAGATGACGGCGACGTCGGGCTTCGCCGCGGCCCATACTTGCGCGAGGCGCTCGATCGCCGCCTGACACAGATCGAAGCGCCGCCGGCGCTCCTCCGGCGTGATCTGCGCGACGATGTTCTCGCCCTTGCGCGCCTGACGCAGCTCTTCGTATTGATAGCCGCGGCCTTGGAACGGATGGATCTGACTGCGGTCCCATTCCGCCCGCAAACTCCACATGTCGGGCGGGGTGGAGAGCAGCGGCCCGTGCGAGGTGCCGATCCCGAGGACGATCTTTGCCATCACGTCTCCTTCCCGGTGGTCACCGGGGCAGCAACTTGTCGAGCTTGTAGACCTTGCGAGCGTTGTCTTCGAAGATGAGCTTCTTGTCGGCCGCGCTGAGCCAGGTGAAGTCCTGAATCCAGTGCGCGGTGTCGTCCATAGACCGGTTGGTCCGCGGATCGATCGCCGTGCCGGTGCCCGGGCATTCGGTCGCAAACATGATGCGATCGGCGCCCACGACCTTGATCAGAAGCTCCAGCGCCTCGGGCGTATAGAGGCCTGAATCGAACCACAAATTGCGCAGCTTCTCGGAAAACCGCTTCTGCCCCCCGCGCAGCGACATCGATTCCCACCGGCCGAGCTGATAAGGCACCGCGCCGCCGCCATGCGGGATGACGAATTTCAAGGTCGGGAAATCGTCAAAGACCTTGGAATTGACGAGATTCACGACCGACAAGGTCTCTTCGTTGATGAAGTGCGTCGAATAGCTCACACGCTCGGCCCGCGAGCCGGAACCGTGATGCATCGCCGGCACGTCGAGCTCGCACAGTTTCTCGTAGAGCGGATACCAATAGCGGTCGCCCATGCCGGGCGCCGCGCCATCGCCGCCATTCTCATAAGGGTCGGAATTCACGAGGCACCCGACGAACCCCATCTGCTTCACGCACCGCTCGAGCTCCGGCAGCGCGACGGTGATCGGCTCGCCCGCAACCTGCGGCAGCATGCAGACGCCACCGAACCGATTGGGATAGAGCTGCGTGTGCCGATGGATCACGTTGTGGACCTCTTCGTGCCACCACTGCACGATCCGCGCCGGCTTCTCGCTGTGCATCATCTGGAACGGTCGCGGCGAGATGAGCTGGAAATCGGTGCCGTGCTTGTCGAGAAGCGGCAGATGCGCGCCCAGCCCTTCTCCGCCGCCGGCGCCGTTCAGCACCGCCTTCAGCTGCTCGTCGGAGAATTTCGGCCCGCCGCGACCGTGCGACCCGCGCGAGGCGAGGAGCCCGGCCTTATAGGCATAAAGGCCCGCCGGCGCACTCACATGGCCGTGGATGTCGATAATCATGTTTTCCTCCCGTTACTACGGCGCGCCTATTCCGCGGCCTCGGGCGCGGCCGCTTCGCCGTCGCGCTGCATCCGATAGACATCGGGCCATTGGCGCGTGGCCGGCGCGAGGAAATAGCCGCCGCGTTCATCCCCATAGGCTTCCGGCGTGGCCGCCCCTGGCGGCAGCGTGCCCTTTTCCGCGAGCGCCCGCGCCGCGGTGAGGAGGCGCCGCCGCGTCATCGCCACCATCCGATCGCTCGCCGCCAGATTCTCGAACGAGTGATCGGTGATCGGCCCCATGCTTTCGGTCACGCACTGGTCCTGCATGTGAATGCCGTCGATCCCGGTGAAGGATCGGGTGCGTTGGACCTGGCGGTCGATCAGATAATCGTTGTCGCGCGTCTGCGTCGGGCGGAAGCGGCCGAACCAGTCCGTCGTGTTCGGCTGCAACACGCCGCGATCGTTGACGGAGCCCGCGCCCTCCTTCGGGCCGATCATCACGAACATCATGTGCGTGTCGTCGAGCGGAACCCAGGCCCGCGCGATGCGATAATGCTCGAACGCGATGAAGGGCGCGAAAGTCCAGCACGGGAACAGGAAATGTGCGATGCGCCAATAGGTCTTGCCGTTCTCCGCCGGCCGATAGGCGCCATAGATCGTGCCGAGATCGGTCTCGTCGACCTTGTATTCGGGGTCGCGGTGGACCGCGCCCCAGCGCGTCGGATCGGTGGGCGCGAAATCTTCGCCGTTCAGCGAGCCGTAATGCAGGAAATTGAGGTGCGACGTGTCGATGTCGCCTTCGAGCCCTTGCAGCCAGTTGCATTCCCGTTGGACGAAGCTGATCGAGGCCTGATCCTCGGGGATGAGCGTCGCGGCGATATCGGGAAGCGCCGGCGCCTTCTCCGCCGCACCCATATAGACATAGATGATGCCGTTGCGCTCGACCGCCTGATAGGCCTTGGCCCGCACCTTCTCCTTGAACTGCTGATGCGGCGGCAGGTTCGGCTGATCGAGGCAATTGCCGGCGACGTCGAACTTCCAGCCGTGATAGACGCAGCGCAGGCCGCCTTCTTCGTTGCGGCCAAAGAACAAGGAGGCGCACCGGTGCGGACAGCGTTGATCCATGACGCCGACGCGGCCGGCCGTGTCCCGGAACGCGATCAGCTTTTCGCCCAGCAGCATGAACCGGACGGGATCGCCGTCAGGCTTCAGCTCCGATGATTTGAGCGCCGGCAACCAATAATGGCGCATCAGATTGCCCATCGGCGTGCCGGGACCGACCCGGGTCAGGATTTCCGATTCCTGCGCAGTCGTCATGACGATTTCTCCCTACCTGCCATCGGCAAGCGATCTCGATTCTGAACGAAATGTTATCATGCAGAGATGTTGGGCTACAAGGAGTTAACTCCTCTCGACGCGGCCGTCCGTTGCCCGCACGCCATAGTCCCGGGCGGCACCCTCGGCGGTAATGTAACCGCGTCTCAAATCCCGCCGGATAAGGTCGATCGACCGCTCTTCGGGCGCGCCCCAGCCACCGCCGCCGCCGGTTTCGAGAACCACCCGATCGCCGGCCTTGAGCGGGTAACTCCTCACCTTGGAGATGATTTCGCTCCCACCATCGGCCTTGTAGACGGTAACGCGACCGGGGCTCGCGTCCTTGCCGCCCTGCACGCCCCAGGGCGGGTACTTGGTGCGGTCGACATTGGTCTGGACCCGGCAAGGCGCGAGGATCCGGTAGACTTTCCGGAAGCCCAAGCCGCCGCGGAACTTGCCCGCGCCCGCGGAATCCTCGCGCAGCGACAAGGATTCGATCCGGAAGGGAAGCAGCGACTCCTGAAGTTCCATCGGGATGAGGCGGGTGTCGCCATGGGCCATGGTGCGGAACGGGCCGGCGCCGTCATGATCGCTTCCGGCGCCCCAGCCGCCATGGCCGCTATCGTGGCCGAGGAAGGCGCGCCCGTCCGGCGTTGTTCCAGACACGGCAAAGCCCGAATGGGTGCCGAAATGTGCGCCCGTCGCGAGTGCCGGCACCGCCGACTGGAGCGCCCGGATGATCGCGTCAATCACGGTCGGCAACGGGAACGGATATCCCGCCATCGGCGCGGTCGGGCGCGCGCTCAATATCTTGCCCTCGGGTAGAACAAGCTTGAGCGGGCGGTAAAGACCCTCGTTCGCCGGCTCGCGCGGCATGATGAGATATTTGAACGCGACGCGCGCCGCGGTCATGCCGCCGCCGTAATAGCCGGAATTGATGTTGCCCGGGCTTTGCTCGGCGAGCTCGGAGAAATCCACCGTCATCTCGTCGCCGGCGACCGCCACCTTGACGCGGATCGGTACCGGGTCATCGGTCACCGTATCGTCATCGAGAAACGTCTCCGTCTCGTAGACGCCATCCGGAATGGCGCGGATGGCCGCGCGCGCCGAGGCCTCGCTTTGGTCAAGCAAGATGCCGATCGCGGTCAAGAACGTGTC
>DATJLY010000447.1:0-4628 GCA_035509095.1 Allostellaceae bacterium
CGGCGGGAGCCCGGGCGCCATCGAAGCGGCCCGGCGGCGGACGCCCCGTCCTTCCAACGAGGACGACAAGCCCCCGCTGGCGCCCGGCGTGCGGTATCGCCGCATTCTGCTCAAGCTCTCGGGCGAAGCGCTCATGGGCGATCTGGGTTATGGGCTCGATCCGAAAATCGTGGCCCGGCTCGGCGCCGAGATCGGCACGGTCCATGCGATGGGGGTTCAGATCGCGATCGTGATCGGCGGCGGCAACATCTTCCGCGGCGTCGCCGGCGCGTCGGGTGGCATGGAGCGCGCGACCGCCGACTATATGGGCATGCTGGCCACCGTGATGAACGCGCTGGCGCTGCAGAACGCGCTCGAGCAGGCCGGCGTGCCGACCCGGGTCCAATCGGCCATCAACATGCAGGCGGTGTGCGAGCCTTATATCCGACGCCGCGCGATCCGCCATATGGAGAAGGGGCGCGCGGTGATCTTCGCCGCCGGGACCGGCAACCCGTTTTTCTCGACCGACACCGCCGCGGCGCTGCGCGCGTCCGAGACGGAATGCGAGGCGATTCTCAAGGCCACCAAGGTCGACGGCGTCTATAGCGCCGATCCCAATCGCGACAGCGCCGCGATGCGCTACGAGCGGCTCGACTATCTCGAGGTGCTCGCGCGCGATCTCAAGGTCATGGACGCGTCGGCGATCGCGCTCGCGCGCGAAAATCGGATTCCAATTCTTGTCTTCTCGATGCACACTCACGGCGGCTTCGCCGATGTGGTCGCTGGCCGCGGGCGGTACACCCTGATCACCGAGGAGAGGGCGTCATGAGCGAGGACCCACTCGTCGCCGAACTGCATCGCCGCATGGATGGCGCTATCGATGTGCTGCGCAAGGAATTTGCCGGCCTTCGCACCGGGCGCGCCTCGGCAAGCCTGCTCGAGCCCGTGACGGTCGACGCCTATGGTAATGTGATGCCGCTCAATCAGGTCGGCACCATCAGCGTCCCGGAGCCGCGCATGATCGTCGTTCAGGTCTGGGACCGCGGCGTGGTCAAAGCGGTGGACAAGGCGATCCGCGAGGCCGGTCTCGGTCTCAATCCGCAAACCGAAGGTCAGGTCATCCGCGTGCCGATCCCCGACCTCAACGAGGAACGGCGCAAGGAGTTGACGCGTGTCGCCGCCAAGTACGCCGAGGCGGCGCGGATTTCCGTGCGCAACGTGCGACGGGACGGGCTCGACCCGCTTAAGAAGAAAGAAAAAGACGGCACCATCACCCAGGATCAGCACCGCAAGCTGCAGCACGACGTTCAGACCCTGACTGACCAGGTGATCAAGCATATCGACGACATGCTTGCCCAAAAGGACAAGGAGATCCTTCAGGTCTGACCATGGTTCGCTCGACGACGCAGACCGATGGCGCTCCGCCGCCGCCGCGCCATGTCGCCATCATCATGGACGGCAACGGCCGCTGGGCGAAGTCCCGTGGACTCCCGCGCATCGCGGGGCACCGCCGCGGGGCGGAAGCCGTGCGACGCACGGTCGAGGCTTCGGTCGAGCTCGGAATCCGCTATCTGACGCTCTTCGGATTCTCGTCGGAGAACTGGAAGCGGCCGGTGGCCGAGATTTTCGATCTCATGGGCCTTCTGCGCCATTACTTGCGGGGCGAAATCGCCGAGCTTCATCGCAAGGGCGTGCGCTTTCGGGTGATCGGCGAGCGCACGCGGCTGCCGGTGGACATCGTGACCCTCATCGACAACGCGGAGGCGTTGACGGTGGAGAACCGGACGCTCGACCTCTGCATCGCGCTCTCCTATGGCGGCCGCGCCGACATCGCGGGGGCCGCGCGCCGGATCGCCGAGGAAGCGATCGCCGGGCGGATCGGCCTCGACGCGATCGACGAAGCTTCGGTCGGCCGCTATCTGCTGACCGACGGCATTCCGGATCCCGACCTTCTCATCCGCACCAGCGGCGAGCAGCGGATCAGCAATTTCCTTCTGTGGCAAAGCGCCTATTCGGAGTTCGTGTTCACCGACACGCTGTGGCCCGATTTCGACAAGGCCGATCTCGAGCGCGCGGTGCAGGATTTTCACGGCCGAGAACGCCGCTACGGCGCTTCCGTTGGCTCGCGCTGAGCCGAACGGGCTCGCGCTCCGGATCGTTTCGGCGCTGGTGCTCGCGCCGGTCGCGCTGGGTGCGGCGTGGCTGGGCGGGACGGCGTTCGCGCTCTTGGTCCTCGTTGCCGCGGCCGGTATGGGCTGGGAATGGGCGCGGCTCACCGGCTGTGCCGAGGGCGCGCTCGGCACGCTGATCATCGTTGCCGCAATGGTCCCCACGCTGGCGATGGCGCTTGCCGGCGTTCGGCTTGCCATGGCGCTCGTCATCGCTGCCGCGGCCGCGATCTGGCTCGCGGCGCGGCGTGGCGATCGGCCGGCGGCCTTGTGGGCGGGGCTGGGCGTCGCCTGGATCGCGCTCCCGTGCGCGGCGGTGCTGGCCCTTTCGGCCGACCGCGACGCCGGACGCGCGGCGATTCTGTGGCTTTTCGCGACAGTCTGGGCGACCGATACCGGGGCTTATGCCGCAGGCCGCGCGATCGGCGGCCCGCGATTGGCGCCGCGAATCTCGCCCAACAAGACCTGGTCAGGATTCCTGGGTGGGCTCTGCGCCGCCGGGCTGGTGGCCTGGGCAACGGCGCGGCTCACCGGCGCCGCGGCAGGCGCCGTGATCCCGGCCGGGCTCGCGATGAGCGTTGCCGCGCAAATCGGCGACCTCGCGGAATCGCTGGCCAAGCGCCGGTTCGGGGTCAAGGATGCCGGGCACCTTATTCCGGGTCATGGCGGGCTGCTCGACCGGCTCGACGGAATGCTCACGGCGGCGGCGCTGCAATGGCTTCTGACGCTCGCGTGCGGGGCCAGTCCGCTCCAATGGCCGGCCTAGGCCATCGCCCGCGCATTACCAAATTTTCAGCCATGGCGGCTTGGATTTCCTGCTATCCTGCGCGCGCCCCTACGCTACGACGGATGAGGGTCCATGGGAGTGTTCACCGGCGGCATCACGTATATCGTGCCGTTCCTTATCGTCCTGACAGTCCTGGTGTTCGTCCACGAGCTCGGCCACTACCTCATCGCGCGGTGGAACGGCGTGAAGGTCGAGGTGTTCTCGATCGGATTCGGGCCCGAGCTGTTCGGCTGGAACGACCGCGCCGACACGCGGTGGAAGGTGAGCGCGATACCGCTGGGCGGATACGTGAAGATGTTCGGCGATGCCGATCCCAGCTCCATGCCCGGAGTGCGGCTCGAGGCGATGAGCGATGCCGAGCGCGCCGTCTCGTTCCACCACAAGCGGCTTGGTCAGCGCATCGCCGTGGTGGCGGCGGGGCCGATCGCCAATTTCGTGTTCGCGCTGGTGGTGCTCTCGGCTCTCTTCGCTTCGGTGGGGCAGCCGTTCACGCCCGCCGAGGTTGGCGCCGTGCAGGCCGACAGCGCCGCCGCGCAGGCAGGGATCAAGCCTGGCGACGTCATCACCTCGATCGACGGGCAGGCGATCAGCCGGTTCGAGGATGTGCAGCGTCTGGTCCGCCTCAACACCGGCTCGCCGATGACGATCGAGATCAAACGCGGCGGCCAGACCGAGACGCTTCACGTCTCGCCGCGCATCACCAATCTCACCGACCGGTTCGGCAATCAGCACCAGATCGGACTTCTTGGCATCGAACGAAGCGGCGTCGACTATGTCCGCCGCAATCCCGTGAGCGCGATCTGGTATGCCGGACAGGAGACCATGAACCTGACCACCGGCACGCTGCAGGCGGTGTGGCAGATGGTCATCGGCCTGCGCACCACAGACGAGCTTGGCGGCCCGCTGCGCATCGCGCAGATGTCGGGCGAGGTGGCGCAAGGAGGCGCCGTTGCGTTGTTGTGGTTCATGGCCGTGCTGTCGGTCAATCTCGGCCTCATCAATTTCTTCCCAATCCCGGTGTTGGATGGCGGGCATCTCTTGTTTTATGCGGCCGAGGCCATTCGTGGCCGCCCGCTCGGCCAGCGCGCCCAAGAATATGGATTCCGCGTCGGACTGGCGCTTGTCGTCACGCTCATGGTCTTTGCCACCTGGAACGACCTCGTCCACCTTAGGATCGTCGCGTTCATCAAGGGGCTGATCACCTGAAGCTTCGTCTCAAGCGGGGCCTTGTTCGGTAATTTGGGGGGAACTTTGCGCATTCTGGTCCGCCTCGCGGTCGGCATTGCTGTGATACTGGCCCTGCTATCCGTCGTCGTGCCGTTGACGCCCATCAGGGCGCAGATCCCCTCGGGCGGCACCATTCAGGAAATCCGGATCGAGGGCGCTCAGCGCGTCGAGCCGGAGACGGTCCGCTCCTATCTCCTGGTGCAGCCTGGCGACCAGTTCGATTCCGACCGCATCGACAGGTCGCTGAAGGCGCTGTTCGCGACCGGCCTCTTCACCGATGTGACGCTCCGGCGCGAGGGCGATGCGCTCATCGTGCACGTGGTCGAGAATCCCGTCATCAACCGCATCGCGTTCGAAGGCAACCACCGGCTCTCGGACTCGAACCTGACGGACGAGGTCCAGCTCAAGCCGCGCGCCGTCTACACCCGCGACAAGGTGCAAAGCGACGTGAAGCGCATCCTCGATCT
>DATJLY010000448.1:0-13605 GCA_035509095.1 Allostellaceae bacterium
GCGGTGCCGAACCCGTGTGCCAGCGCGGGAATCACGATGGCGCGCGCATCCTCCGGCAGTGCCGCGATCGCCGCCCGTCCGCCGCGCAGCAGGTTCGAGCCATATTGCGGATGGCCTTCCCGCGTCACCACGGCGTCGAGCGCGTAAAGCAGCACCGACCAGACCAGCGCCGACCCGAAGGCGCCGCCCAGCGCACGGAAGAACCCGGTCGATCCGGTGACGGCGCCGATGTCGCGGAAATCGGCCGCGTTTTGGATCGCGACCCATAAAGGCGCCATCAACAGGCCGATGCCGACGCAATTGCATGCCATGTAAAGCTCGATGCGCCAGAACGGCGTGAGGCTGTCCATGCCGGAGAACAGCAGCGCCGCCGCGGCGAGGCTCGCGAATCCCGCCCGCAGCAGCAGCACATAGCGGCCGCTCCGCCGCAGCTCGCGCCCGGTGAGGATCGAGGTGATGATCTGCACCGTGAGCGGCGGGATCAGCATCGCCCCCGACGTGCCGGCGCCCACGCCCTTCACGAATTGCAGATAGACCGGCAGCAGCATCAGATTGCCGTACATCGCGATGGCGCAGAGGAAATTGAGCACCGTCGCGACGCGCACCACCGGGTTCGCGTAAAGCCGCGGCGGCAGCAAGGCATCGCTCGCGCGCAGCTCCTGCGCGGCAAACGCCGCAAGCAGCACCGCGCCCGCCCCCAGCAGCGACAAAAGCTGCGGCGAGCCCCACGGCAATTCGGTGCCGCCCCACGCGATCGCCAGCATCACCGCCGTCACCCCTGGCAACATCAACGCCGCGCCGAGGAAATCGATCGGGTGCTTGGCGCGCCGTACCGGCACGCGCATCAGCCCGCGATGCGACAGAGCGAAGGCAAGGAGGCCCAGCGGCACGTTGATCCAGAACGCCACGCGCCAGCTCAGATACTGCGCGCAGAGCCCGCCGATCAGCGGCCCGGCGAGGCTCGCGGCGCCGAACGTGCAGGTGATATAGGCCTGGTACCGGCCGCGCTCGCGGGCCGAGACGATGTCGGCGATCGAGGCCTGGGTCATGCTCACGAGCCCGCCGCCGCCCACGCCCTGCAAGGCCCGCGCGGCAATGAGGGTCCCCATGCCGGGCGCCAGCGCGCACGCGACCGACGCGGCAAGGAAGACGCCGATCGCCGTCTCCAACAGGATGCGTCGGCCATAAAGGTCGCTGAGCTTGCCGAAGATAACGGTCGCGATCGTGCTCATCAGCAGATAAGCCGTGATCGCCCAGGACAGATGCGGCACGCTGCGGAACTCGCCGGCGATCGCCGGCAGCGCCGTCACCAGCATGGTCTGGTCGAGCGATCCCAGCGCCATGCACAACAGGATGCCGGCAAGGATGCGCAATATCTCGCGATGGGTGAAGGCTGCCCCCGTCATGAGGATGGCATAGGCGGTCGGCGCGGTCTTGTCACCGGGCGGACCCTGCGCGTATTTTGCAAGGCACCGATGCCCGCGATGGAAGAGAAAGGCGCCAGGATCGCGATCCGGCCCGCGGCCGCGGCCGACGCGGCGATCCTTCTGGGCTTCGTGCGCGAGCTCGCGGCTTACGAGAAGCTGTCGCACGAGGCGGTCGCGACCGAGGCGATGCTGGCGGCCGCCCTTTTCGGGCCGCGGCCTTTCGCCGAAGCGCTGATCGCGGAATGGGACGGCGCGCCGGTGGGCTTCGCGCTGTTCTTCCACACCTTCTCCACCTTCGTGGGCCGGCCGGGCCTTTATCTCGAGGACATCTATGTCCGGCCGGCGCATCGCCGGCACGGCGTCGGCCACGCGCTTCTGCGTGAACTGGCGGCGATCGCGCTCGCGCGCGATTGCGGGCGGCTCGAATGGGCGGTGCTCGACTGGAACGAGCCCGCGATCCGGTTCTATCGGGAGAAACTCGGCGCGCGGGCGATGGATGAATGGACGGTTCAGCGCCTCGACCGCGCGCGCATCAAGGCGCTTGCCGAAAGCCCGGTCATTCCGTCCACAAAGGACTGAGCTCGGTCGCGACCAGTTCCTCATAGGGAACGGCCTTGCTGGCGAGGCCGAATCCGGTGGTGAACGTCATCAGGCCGTCGACCGCTTCGCGCGTGATGGCGGCGTCATAGAACGGGGCGTCGCGCTCGATGAGGCCCGCGATCAACTCCGCCTCGTCGGCCGGGAAAAGCCGTCGGCCGATCCCGGTCGCGAGCGTTGGGTCCGCGCGCAAGGCCTTCTGCGCGCCGCGGATCGCGCGGACCGCGCCCGCCGCCACGTCGGGATGTTCCCGCACCAGCCTCTCGCGCGTGGTCAACGCCGGGAAATTATAGAACCGCGCGCCGTGCGGGCCGTCGCCGCGCCGCAGGTCGAGATGCAGCTTGGCGATGCCCAGGCTTTCGCCGAGCGCCCACCGCATTCCGTTGCCCCAATAGGCGTCGGCCAAATTCTGCGTGATCGCGTCGACGCCGTTGCGCGCCATGAAGCCCTTGTCGCCATAAGGCGGCGGGGGCGGAACGATGCGGATATGGTCGCGCTCGAGATCGAGCCCGGCCTCGGCCAGCATGTAGCGCAAGCCCTTGCCCGGATCGGCAACCGCCGCCGAAATCCTCAGGCCTTTCAGCGCCGCCATGTCGCCGCGCTTCACATCGAGGTCGGCGCGCACGCACAGGAACCAATAGGAATATTGCGAAAGCGCGCACAGGATCTTTGCGCCTTTCCAGTCCGGGAATCCCGGCAGCGCCATGAATGCGGGCCCGCCGATGAAGTCGAGCTTTTCGTCGCGCAGAAGCTTCGCGCCTTCATGCGTGTTGTAGACGAACTCGATGTCGATCCCTTCGCGCTTGAAGAAGCCGAGCTCGACCGCCGCGATCGCCACGAAGTAGGAAGGAGAATCGAAATCGGCGACGCAGATGCGATACATGCGCGCGTCTCTACCCAAGGCCGCCGGCATCGGCAAGGCGTCAGGATGCGAGCGCGCTCCGCGCCCCCACGACGCGCTTGCCCGAAAGGCCCAGGAGCGCCGTCGCAGCCGCCGCGATGACGGCGAAGAAGCAGGCGGTCAGGAACACATAGGTCGGCGGCAAGCCGCGCGCCAACAGGAAGCCGCCCAAAGGCGCCGCGGCGATGCCGCCGAGACGTCCGATGCCAAGCGCCCATCCGATCGCGCTCGTGCGCATCCGCGCGGGATAGAGCGCGCCGCACGCCGCGTTGGCGCCCGTCTGGCTGCCGACCACCGTCAATCCGGACAAGAACACAACGCCCAGCAGCACGAGATACGGCATGGTCACGAGCGCGATCAGCGCGATGAACACGATGCCTGCCGCGAAATGCAGCGAAAGCGCGCGCTCGGAGCCGTAGCGGTCGATCGCCAGCCCGAGATAGAACACGGCGACAATGCCGCCCAGCGCATGGACGCTGGTCGCGAACACCGCCTGGGCGGGCGTCATGCCGGTGAGGTGCAGCACCTCGGGCAGCCAGAACAGGAACAGGTAGAGATTCATCAGTCCGCAGAAGAAGACGATCCACAACAGCACGGTCTGTAGCGCATAGCCCTCGCCGAAGAGCATCTTCACGGGATTGCCGTGCGCGATGTCGATCGACGCGCCCGAACCGCGCGCGATGTTGAATTGGTGCAGCACCGCCTCGTGTCGGGGCGCGAGGTTTTGCTTCACGGCCAGCAGGCGGGGCGATTCCGGCAGCCACAGGGCCGCGACGATCACGAGGAGCAACGGGAAGGCGCCGCCCAGGACGAAGATGCTGGGCCAGCCCAGGCCCTCGTGCAGCATCAAGGCGACGATCTGCCCGCCGACGAACCCGCCGACCGGCGCCCCGGTGAAGCTGACCAGGATCATCGTCGCGCGCAGCCGTTGCGGCGCGTAGTCGCCGGTGAGCGCCGTCGTCCCCGCGAAGCCGCCGGCCAGTCCCAGGCCAGTGAAGAATCGCAGCCCCGACAGGACCGGAAGCGATGGGGCGACGGCGGACAGGAGCGAGGCGATCCCGAACAGCGCCACGCTGCCGATGACGAGCGGCTTGCGGCCGAACCGGTCGCCGACCGGGCCCGCGACCAGCGCCCCCGCCATGATGCCGATATTCGAAAACAGGAAGGCCAGCGCGAATTCCGGCGGCGCGACATGCCAGGCATGGGTGAGCGACGGCACCGCCCAGCCGATCGAGCCAACATCGTATCCATCGCACATCTGAATCAGCATGCAGATCGCCGCAACGCGGATCTGAAGCGCGCCAATCCGTTGATTTTCAATAGATATCTCTGCCGCGGACGAAGCCATCGCCATCGCGCCCTCCCGTCAAGGTGGCAGGTTTTTCGATGTCTGGTCTGCGTTCAAAGCATGACGGATTAGTAGGTGCCCGTCAAGTTAAAGCGAGGTTAGCCTGACGCCGTTGGCCGGCTATTTCGTCTCCATGGTCCACGCTCCGTCCCAGTCCGCGGGCGGAGGATGGCGGCGCAGATCGGCGATCCGTTGCACGAACATCTTCGCGGCCGGATCATCGGGGGTCTGGCCAAGCGCATGTGCGAACGCGGACTCCGCGGCATCCCAATCCTGGTGGCGATAAGCGGCGAGGCCGCCGGCGAAGAAATCTCGCGCCGTACGCTGGGCATCGGATAATTGGCCCGCCCGGCCGATGACCTCGAAGATGCGGATCGGATGGGTCTGGCCGGTGACGATCAGACTGTCGATCTCCCGCAGCTCGATGTCGCCGCCGACGCGGTGCGCCGTTTCTTCGGTGAGGAGGATGGTGGTGCCATAGATCTTGTTCGCGGAGTCGAGCCGCGAGGCCACATTCACCGCATCGCCCATCACGGTGAAATTCCGCATGAAGTCGGAGCCGATGGTGCCGACGAGCACGTCGCCCGTCGCGATGCCGATCCTGACCTTTGCGGCCGGCGCCCCGCTTTTGATGCTCATCAGGTCCGGCAGCTCGGCCTGCAATTGCGTCATGCGCTCGAGCTGCGCCAGCGCGGATTTGGCGGCCAGCGTTTCCTGATCCGCCTCGGCGACGAATGGCGGGCCCCAATAGGCCATGACCGCGTCGCCGATGAATTTGTCGATGATGCCCTCATGGGCGCGCACGACCTCGGACATCAGGGTGAAGTACCGGTTCATCACCGCGACCAGGCCGCGCGGCGTCATCTGCTCGCTGAGGCTCGTGAAGCCCTGGAGGTCGCAGAACATCACCGTCATCTTCCGCCGCTCGCCCTCTTGGCCCAGCGACTGCGGCACCTCGATCAATTGCCGCGCGATATGGACGTCGACATAGGTCCCGAACAATTGCCGCGCGCGCACGCCGATGCGCAACTCGTGGATCATCTGATTGAACGCCTCGGTCAGCCGCCCGACCTCGTCGCGGCTCTTCACCGGGACTTCGACATCGAGGCTGCCGGACGTGATCGACCGCATCCCGACCAGCAATTCCCGCAGCGGACGGACGAGATGACGCGCCAGCAGGATCGCGGTGCCAAGCGCCAGCACGCAGGCGAGCGCCAGCAGGGTCACGCTGAACCGCATGGCGCGCGCCTGGTGAAGGGTCACTTGCCGGCCGGCGTCGGTGGCCGCGGCGAACACCTCTTGCCGCGTCGTGTCCATGTAATCGTCGAAATCGATGCGCCATTTCGTGAGGTCGTCGAAATCCTCGCGGAACCGTGCCATGTCGTTGCCTTGCAGCGCGGTCATCATCGCTTGGAGCCGGTCCTGATTCTCCTTTTCCGCCCGCTCGATCCAGGATAGGCGCTCGTCGATCCGGGCGAGCGTCGCCTGATCGACCAGCGAATCGGGATTGGCAAGCTCGCTCGCCGTCGTCTTGCGGGCGAGCGCGATGTTGTCCGCGACCAGGCCTTCGAGCTTGTTGAGGCGCGCCTGCGTCGCCGCCAGGTCGGCGCCGCCGCTGTCGGGACGAAGGCCCAGCGTCTTGTCGATGATGTAGCGCCGGACGCGATAGGCCTCTTCGATCGAATAGACGTTGATCCGCGCCGTGGCCCCATAGATGTTGAGGTATCCGGTGGTGATCCGTTCGATCCCGGACGTGACGTTCCGCGCCGTGAACAGATTGATCACCGAGACCACCGCCATCGCGATGATCACGATGACGGCGATCGAGATGATCTTTACGGCAACCGAAACGCGCATCGTCTCCTCTGGAATGCGCTGCGAGGTTTGCGATGGGATTATATCGCGACCTTGTGCACCCGCATGACTAGAAGAATGGTTCCCGCATCCGTGGGTAAGGCTCGACCTGCATCGTAAAGATCGCCGTGTAGTATTTGCACGATCCAGGGCGGCCTCCGCGTCCTTGCTTAAGTGAACCCACTCCATGCTTTCCTCCTTCCGCATGGACGATAATCAGCGAGGCGCTGACGGTCAGTGACGTGATGCGCTCCCATTCGGCTCTTGAAATCTGTACGCAAATAGTGTAATGTACCGGGTTTGGATCGGGCTGCTTGCGAGGGAAGGGATGGGCGAAAGCGGCGCGGCGATTATCAATTGTCGCGAAAATCGGGGTGGGGCTCAGACGCTCGGGATCGATTTGAGCGCGGGGACCAGGGTGCCGAGCAGGCTCGGCGGCCACGGGATCGCCAAGAGCTGGTCGAACAGGCCATAGATGAAAAGGGTCATCACCCCGGCAAGGGCAAGCGTCACCGGCCAGCGCTCGCGCCCTTCGAGCCGCATGAAGGCGATGATGAAGACCGGCACGGTCGGGATCAGGCCGATCGCCGCCATCGCCGCCAGGAACGCGCCGATCCAGCCGAAGAACAGGCCGCCGCGTAGGAGCAGCACGCCGGCCGGCAGGTGCGCGACGTGGGAGGCGATGTCCATGTGGATGGTCTGGCGGCCGCCGGCCGGTTCCTCTTTGGGGCGCGGCCAGGCCTCGTTGGCGCAGGCGAGAAGGCCGAACAGGATGGCGCCGCCGCTCACGATGAGCGGCACGATCTTCGCCGCGGTCTCCCAGCTCAGCGCCTGGCTCAGCATCGCCGCGAAGAGCGCCACGAGGGCGAGCGGGAACAGCATGCGCGGGCTCGGCCGCGCCTCGCCAAGCCGCGGCAGGACCGCCCGCGCGCCGCCCCGGCGCAGGTCGCGCAGCATCGGGCGGAACAGGCTGAGGAGCGTCAGCGCGAACATCGCCACCACGATCGGCCGCAGCATCCAGTCCGAGCCATAGCGCTCGATCGAGATGAAGAGGTACCGCTCCAGCACCTTGCCGAGGATGAAGCCGAGCACGAGGGGCGGCCGCGGCCAATGCAGATGCTTCATGCCCCAGCCGAGGAGGCCGAAGAACAAGAGGGAATAGAGATCGCCCCATTGCCGCGTCCCCTCGAACGCGCCGATATAGATGAGGCTCAAGACGCAAGGCAGGATCAGCGTGTGCCGCAAGGTCGCGAGCTTCGCCAGCTGGCCGCTGAAGAGGAAGCACAGGCCCGAGCCCAGGATGTTGGCGATCGCGATGCTCCACACCATCGAATAGGTGATGTCGAGGTTCTTGTTGAGCATGTCCGGGCCCGGCACCAGCCCGTGCATCAGGAACGCGCCCAGGAGGATCGCCATGCCCGCGCTCGCCGGCACGCCGAACGCGACGGTCGGGACGAGCGCGCCGCCTTCGCGCGCGTTGGTGGCGCTCTCGGCGGCGATCACGCCGCGGATGTCGCCTTTGCCAAACGTCTCGGCCGCGCCCTTCTCGGTGCGCAGCGCATGGCCATAGGAGATCCAGTCGATGACCGACGCGCCCACGCCGGGGATCGCCCCCATCGCCGAGCCGATCCATGCGCAGCGCAGGATCAGGAACCAGTTCGCGACGCAGTCCCGGACGCCCATCAGCATCCCGGTCTTGGTGTCGAGCCGCATCGCGCCGGAAAAGACCGGCCGGCGCGCGATGGCGAGGTCGCACAGCTCCGGCAGCGCGAACACGCCCAAAGTCAGCGGCACCAGCGGCAGCCCGTCATAGAGATAGAGGCTGTCGAGGGTCCAGCGCGGCGTGCCGGTCTGCGGGTCCGTGCCGATCATCGACAGCATGACGCCGAAGCACGCGCCCGTGAGGCCGCGCAGCGGCGCCGAGCCCGACAGCACCGCCACCATCGAGATGCCGAAGACCGCGAGCGCCAGAAGCTCCGGCGAACCGAAATTGAGCATGATCGGCCGCAGCACCGGCAAGGTCAGTCCCATCAGCGCCGCGCCGAACAGCCCGCCGACGAGCGACGACATGTAGGACGCGCCGAGCGCGCGTCCGGCAAAACCCTGGCGCGTCAGCGGATAGCCGTCGAGTGTGGTGGCGGCCGACGCGGCGTGGCCCGGGACGCCGAAGAGGATCGCGGTGATCGGATCGGCGGTGGCGGTCGAGGCGCCAAGGCCCAGCAGCAGCGCGAAGGCCGTATGCGGCTCGAGCGCATAGGTGAACGGCAGCAGCAGCGCGGTCCCGGCGATGCCGCCGATGCCCGGCAGGATGCCGAGGCTCAGCCCCATGCACACGCCGGCGAAGAGGAACAGGAGCCGGTGCGGGTCGAGGATGATGACGAGCGCCTGCCCCGCGGCGGTGAGTACGGAGGCATCCATCGGGGCCGCTCAACCGCTGACATCGACGCGTCGCGCGCGCCGGGGCGGAGCGTAGTGCAACTCCGCAAAGCGGGACAAGGGCTTCTGCTTGATGCGGCAGGACCGCGAATCTATGCTCGGCCGCAAAACGACGGGTGGACGCCATGCAAGACGTGCTGGATCTCAAGGTCACGCCGCTGTCGGCCGCCTGTGGCGCCGAGATATCGGGCGTCGATCTTTCCCGCGACCTTCCCGATGCCACCGTCGCCGCGATCAAGGCGGCCTGGGTGCAGCATCTCGTCTTGGTGTTCCGCGGGCAAAGCATCACGCAGGATGAGCAGCTTCGCTTCGCCGCCCGCTTCGGCGACCTGGGCGAACGCAAGACCGCGGAGGCGCGCGAGGACATCCGCGATCGCGCGACCGGCGTGCTGCAGACCGATCCGCGGGTCATGCTGGTCTCGAACGTCAGGGTCGACGGCAAGCCGGTCGGCGCGTTCGGCGATGGCGAGATGTGGTTCCACATCGATTCGGGATATTCTCGGCGCCCCTACCGATACACCTTCCTTTACGCGGTCGAGCTGCCCTCGACCGGCGGCCACACGCTGTTCTCGAACATGTATCGGGCCTTCGAGGCAGTGCCACCGGCGCTGAAACAGAAGCTCGCCGGCCGCAAGGCGCTCCACATCCACGAATACAAGCGCACCGCCAAGGTCGACGTGCCCGACGATCTGAGCCGGTCACTGCATTATTTCCAGCCCATCTTCCCCATCCATCCCGATACCGGCCGCAGGACCTTGTTCGTCGATCGGCTGATGACGGCCCGCATCGAAGGAATGAGCGCGGCCGAAAGCGACGCCATCCTCGAAGAGCTCTACGAGATCGGCGAGCGGCGCGCGTTCATCTACGAGCATCTGTGGCGGCTCGGCGATGTGCTGATGTGGGATAATCGCTGCACCATCCATGCCCGGACCTGGTTTCCGCCCGAGGAGAGCCGGCTGTTGCGCCGCTGCACGGTCGAGGGCGAGCCGCTCGTCGAATAGACGCTCCGGCGGCAAGGGGAGAGGACATGCAAGCTCCGGCGGCATTCGCGCGCTTCATCGCCGATATCCGCGCCTTATGGTCGCGCGAACCCGACATGGCCCGCCGCATGGAGCAGGCGACGCCAATGCTCCAAAGGCTCGTGCTCGACGACGCGCTGAAAGAAAGCGCCGCGCGCTGGCCCTCGACCGAAGGCCGCAGGAACCTGCTGCTCTATGTCGATGACGAGCATGGCTTCGCCGTCAACGCCGTGGTGCGCGCACCGGGACGCAAGGGCGGCGTCCACGATCACGGCCATGCGTGGGTCCTTTATGCGCTGCTCGACGGGACCGAGAGTCTCGAGCGGTACGACCGGATTGACGACGGCAATCACGCCGGGCACGCGCGGCTGCGGCTTTCGTCAGTCACCACGGGGACGCGGGGCAAAGTGGACCTCGTCCCTCCCTTCGCGATCCACGCCGAGCAGGGCGGCCCCGCTCGCTCGGTTGCCATCATCCTGCGCAGCCAACGTCTCGGCGAAGGAACCATTCTGCAGCATAGCTACGATCCGGCTGCGGGAACGGTGACCGAGCAATTTGGCCCGACGCAGATACCCTATGACCTCGCCGCTTCGTAACCAAAGGACAGTCTGATGGAACTTGGGCCCCTGATGACGACGAGCGTCGGCAGTTTTCCGCGGCCGTCGTGGCTCGCGGAGACGGACCGCGGCCACGCCAAATTCCGCTTCGAAGGCGCTCTTCTCGCCGAAGCGCAGGAGGATGCCACGCTCCTCAGCCTGCGCGAGCAGGAGGAATTGGGCCTCGACATCCTGACCGACGGCGAGCAGCGGCGGGAACGCTTCGTCTATGAGTCGGCGCTGACTTGGGACGGCGTCGATATGAAGAACAAGGGCACCAAGACTGCGTTTCGCGGTCGCACCAATTATCCGCAAATCGTGCCGCGGATCGTTGGCAAGGTCCGGCGGCGCGGTGCCGCTTGCGTTGACGAAGTGCGCTTTGCGAAGGCGCATACGAAGCGCCCGATCAAGGTCGCTGTCGCGGGGCCGATGACCCTGATAGACAGCACGCTCGACGAGTTCTATCGCGACGAGGAAGCGCTCGCGATGGACATCGCCGACGCCACCAATGCCGAGCTTCGCGAGCTCCAGGCTGCCGGCTGTGACATGCTGCAGCTCGATGAGCCGGCGATGACCCGCTATCACGACAAGGTCCTGTCCTATGGCGCGCGTGCGCTGGACCGGTGCCTCGATGGCATTACCGTCCCGACCTTCGTCCATCTTTGCTATGGCTATCCGGGCGGGCTCTCCCTGCAGCACCATTTGACATACCCGGCCGTGCTCGAGGCGCTGCTCGGCACCCGCATCGGCGGGTTCTCGGTCGAATTCGGCCGCAGCGACTTCGACCCGGCCGTCTTGGCTCCCTGCCGCGATCGCCTCGTCATGTTCGGCTGCGTCGATCCTGGCAACGCTCCCACGCCGACGGTCGATGTGGTGAAGGCACGGATCACCGGCGCGCTTCGACATCTCGATCCGCACCGGCTGCTGCTCGCACCGGATTGCGGCCTTATGACGATCGGCCGTGCCCTCGCCCGCGCCAAGGTCGAGGTGATGGTGTCGGCGGCGCGCGCGCTTCGGCACGAGCTTGGCTTCGGGGGAGGACGGTGAGATCGGCAGCGCGCATCGTCCGCGCGCTGCTCATAGCCGCGGCGCTGCTCGCGCCGTGGGCGGCCACGGCCGATGATTTCTACAAGGGCAAGACGGTGACCGTGCTGGTCGGGTTCTCCCCGGGCGGCGGGTTCGACACCAACGCGCGCCTCTTGGCCCGCTATCTCGGTCGACACATTCCCGGCAATCCGACTGTGATCGTCGTCAACATGCCGGGCGGCGGCAGTTCGGTCGCCATTACCCGCCTCGATACCGATCAGCCCAAGGATGGCACCGTCATCGATACCTTCAATTTCGGGCTCCTGGCCAACTCGCTGCTGCAGCCAAACCTGATCAAGGTCGATTTTCGCCGCTATGCCTGGATCGGTAGCATCAGCAAGGACCTCACCGTCTGCTACACATTCGGGCCCGCGGCGCCCAAGACCATCGCAGCGATGACCAAGCGCGATCATTTCTATGTCGGGTCCGCCGGCGTCGGCACGTCGGATGATATCAACACCAAGATCCTCAAGAACGTGTTCGGCGTCCCGATCAAGCAGGTCGCGGGATATCCCGGCAGCGCCGACATTCGCGTCGCGATCGAGCGCGGTGAGCTCGACGGCGATTGCGGCGCCTGGAGCAGCCTTCCCGACGACTGGATCAAAGGCGGGAAGGTCAATCCGGTTTCCCGCTCGATCCTGTCATCGCCACCGGACCTTCCCAAAGGCGTGCCCTATACGCTCGACATAGCGCCCAATGACCGGGCGAAGCAGATCGTCCGCTTTCTCCTCGCCGACGGTGAACTCGGCCGGCCCTTCATCGTCTCGCGCGCCGTGCCGGCCGATCGGGTGAAGATCCTTCGAGACGCCTTCAGCGCGACCATGACGGACAAGGACTTCCTTGCCGATGCCGAAAAGCTGCGTGAGCCGGTGTCGCCTACCGCCGGCGACGACGCGCTGAAGACGGTCAACGAGATCTACGACACGCCGCCCGACATCGTCGCCGCGGCGAAAAAGGTGCTGGAGCAATGACGGTGGGATGCCTCGGTCGGCGCGCAGCACCCATGCTCCGAGTGACGTAAATTTAACGCCCCGACGGGGGGCATTGTCACCAAACCGTAACGCAGGCTTGCAAGTATCGGCGCGCTTCGACCCGGCATCGGGCCGATCGAGGAGGAGCAATATGCAAGCAAGATGGCACGTGGGGGTATTGGCGGCGATGGGACTTTGCGCTCTCGCGCAGTCCGCGCCGGCAGCGGAATTGTCCGGCGCGGGCGGGACCGCGATCTATCCGGTTCTGGCAAAGTGGGCGGATGCCTACGAAAAGGCAACCGGCACCAAGGTGAACTATCAGGCGATCGGCTCGGGCGGCGGCATCAAGCAGATCGAAGCGAAGACCGTCCAGTTCGCGAACAGCGACAAGCCGCTGCAGCCGGACGAGCTCGACAAGAACGGGCTCGTTCAGTTTCCGGCCGTGATCATCTCGATCACGCCGGTCGTCAATCTGCCGGGCATCAAGGCCGGTGAGCTTTTGTTCGATGGCCCCACGCTTGCCGATGTCTATCTTGGCAAGATCACCTATTGGGACGATGCGCGGCTGAAAGCGCTCAATCCGGGGGTCAAGCTGCCGCATACCGGCATCACGACGGTCCATCGCTCGGATGGGTCGGGGACGACCTTCAACTTCACGAACTATCTCTCCAAAGTCAGCCCCGACTGGGACAAGCAGGTCGGCGCCGATGTCTCGGTGTCATGGCCGAATGGCGTCGGTGGCAAGGGCAATGCCGGTGTCGCCAATTATGTGCAGCAGGTGAGCGGCGCGATCGGTTATGTCGAATATGCGTATGTCATCGACAACCATCTCGTCTACACGCGGATGAAGAACAAGGACGGCAAGGTTCTCGAGCCAACCATGGCTTCATTTGAAGCGGCGGCGGCCAACGCCGATTTCTCGAAGGTCCAGAACTTCTATCTGATCCTGACGGATCAGCCCGGCGCGAAGAGCTGGCCCATCACTGCGGCGACCTACATGCTGATGCGGAAGGACGCGCCCGTCGCGGATAATCAGGCCGTGCTCCATTTCATGGACTGGGCCTTGAAGCACGGGCAGGAGCAGGCCAAGGCTCTCGAATATGTCCCGATGCCGAACGGGGTCGTGAAGCAGATCGAAACGGCTTGGCAGACTCAGCTCATGAGTCAGGACGGCAAGCCGATCTGGACCGCGTCCATGTCGAAGTAAGCGTTTGCGGTTGCTGGAGCGTCGCCCCTTGGGACGGCGCTCCAGCAGCGATGCGTTCGCTATCCCAACGGACCCTGAAACACCGGGCCGCGATACGTGTCGGAAAGCGCGTCGAGCTGATCGGGCCAGTTCGCATTGTCGATCTTGCGGCGCGCCTCGGCGG
>DATJLY010000449.1:0-2841 GCA_035509095.1 Allostellaceae bacterium
GGTGACCAGAAGCAGCATCCCGAACCCGCCGACCTCCTCGTGGAAATCCTTGATCTGCCGCGCGATCCGGTCGGGATCGCCGCAGAAGAACACGCCGCGATCGATGAGATAATCCATCGTCACGTCGGCGCGCGTGCCGCCGGGCGGGATGAACTCGTCGAGCCGGCGGCCCGCATGGATCGGCACGAAATCCGCGTTGGCGAGATCCCGCTTCGCCTCGGCCACCGAATCGGCGACATAGACAAAGCGCGCGATCCGTATGCGCGCCCGCGAGGGCGGATCGGCGGGATTGGGCGTCTCGAGATAGGTCTTGATCATCCCGGTGAGGGGAATGGCCGAATTGGTCCAGGACAGCAGCGGAAAGAACCCTTTCTCCGCCGCCAGCTCGAGCGTCGACGTGGTGCGCGCGCAGGCGATGCCCACATCCATGCGGGGCTTGGTCAGCGGCTGCGGGATGATCTTCCAGTTCTTGCCCTGCCACACGGCGCCGTTCCAATCGAACGGCTCGGGCGCGGACCAGGCCGTCAGGATGATGTCCACCGCCTCGCGCATCATGTCGCGCTGCGGCGCCGGCAGCTTGCCGCGCAGGCCGCCGCCATCGCCGATGCCGAGCCCGAATCCGGCCATATAGCGGCCATCGGTCAGGTGATCGCACACCGCCGTGTCGGTCGCGACCTGGAGCGGGTGGAAATAGGGAAGCGCGCGGATGCCTGGTCCCATGCGGATCTGCTTGGTCAGCGCGGCCGCCTTGCAGATGAACATGTCCGCCGAGGGAAGCTGATCGGGCGCATGGAAGGTGACGAACACGCCGTGCTCGCTGATCCACGCCTCCTCGATGCCGAGCTCGTCGGCGAGGATGATCTCGTCGAGATCGTCCTGGTAGCTGGTCTTGGCCAGCGGATTGCGCCGTTGACCGTTCGAGAAAAGCCCTAGCCGCATCGCCCGTCCCCGATATAACCCGCCCGACGAGCGACGAGCATACATCATGGAACCCACCCTCGACAGATCAGGCGCGCAAGCGTTTCAGGCGATGGTCCCGATGCGCGACGGCGCGCGGCTCAACACCTTCGTGTTCCTGCCGGGCGCGGGCGGCCCGCGCTTTCCCGTGATCCTGCATCGCACGCCCTATGGCATCACCGGGGCGGGCGCCGCGTCCAAGACCGATTGCCGGGCGGCGTGGCTGCCGAGCGAGGCGGAGCCTTTCCGCGGCTCGATCCTGCGCGGATGGCGCGCCATCGTCGCGCGCGGCTATGCCGCGGTCTATCAGGACACGCGCGGCCGCCACGCTTCGGAAGGCGAGGACCGCGTCTATGGCGATGACGCGGCGGACGGCCACGACACGCTCGACTGGATCGCGCGGCAGCCGTGGACCAATCAGAGGGTCGGCATGTCCGGCTCGTCTGCCGGCGCCACCACGACCTTTGCGGCCGCCTCGACGCGCCATCCAAGCCTGCGCGCCTTCTTCGCCCAGGCCGGCAGCTCCAGTATCTATGACGACGTGGTCTATGAAGGACAGTCGATCGAGATGGAGCGGCTGTGGCTTTGGGTCGCGCGCAACATCCCGGGCCTGTCGGCGTCGCATCGCGCCGCGGCAATGAAACGGAGCGGGCTCGATGCCGCTTCGTTCGACGCGGCCGCCGCGTCGGCCGAGGCGCGCTGCCAGCGCCTCGAAGCGGCGCGCCACGCCGACCCGCCTTTCATCGGCTCCGACGACTGGATGCGGCTGCCGCTGACGGGATATCCCGATTTCGCCACCTGGCAGCCCTTTCTCGACGAGATCCTGCGCCATCCGTCGCGCGACGCGTTCCGGGCGCGGCACGATTTTCGCCGCACGATCGACGTTCCCGGCTTTCACGTCACGACCTGGTACGACATCTTCCAGTCGAGCGTGATCGCCGCTTTCACCGAGATTCAGGGACGCGTCGGCAACCAGCTCCTGTGGATCGGCCCCAACGAGCATTATTTCGTCTACGAAGCGAATTTCTGGCCGCGCGATCCTTACTTCGACTGGTTCGATCATTGGCTGAAGGACGAGCCCACCGACCTCTTCGATGGACTGCCCGTTTCTTATTCGCCGCGCGCCTGGGTCGAAAACCGCGCCGCCTATGTGCCCAATGACTGGCGGCGCGCCGAACGCTGGCCGCCGCCGGGGACCGTGCCGCATCGGCTTTATCTACGCGGCGACGGCAGCCTCGATGTGGCTGGGCCGGGCGGCGGTCCGCGCTCTTATGTCTATGATCCGCGCCGTCCGATCCCGACCCATGGCGGACGCAACATGCTGATCGATCCGGGTCCGCGCGATCAGCGCGCGGCGCAGGCGCTCGCGGATTATGGCCTTATCTATCGCGGCGCGGTCCTGGACCAGGACCTCACCATCGCCGGCAGCGTGCGGGTGACGCTCCACATCACGTCAAACTGCCCCGATACCGATTTCGTGGCGAAGCTGATCGAGCTTCATGCCGATGGGCGTGCGATGCTGGTGCTCGACGGCGTCGTGCGCGCGCTCTATCGCAATCCCGACGGCGAGCCCGACCCGCTTCGGCCCGGGGCCATCCATCGCGTCACGATCGAGCTCGGCACCATCCATCACACGTTCCGCGCCGGCAACCGGATCGAGGTCGACATCACCAGCAGCAATTTCCCGAGACGGATCCGCAACACCAATAGCGGCCATCTCGTGCTGGCGGATGATGGCGATGCCGACATCCGCGTCGCCACCAACACTGTCCTTCACGAGGCGGCCACGCAATCCTTCATCGTTCTTCCGGTTCTCGGACCCTGAGAAGCGGTGCGCCCGCAACGACAGGGGACATGTCATCGCGGGCGCAATCCTCGCACCCC
>DATJLY010000450.1:0-2818 GCA_035509095.1 Allostellaceae bacterium
CGCTGGGCCAAGCACGGGCCGACACGACGCTTACCCTGAACGTGGCGATGCCGCGGGCCTCGTCGTTCTTCGTCGGGCTTTATCAGCCCTGGGCGCAGGCGGTGGAGAAGGCGTCGCAAGGCCGCATCAAGGTCGTGATGCCGGCAGCCTCGCTGGCGCCGGTCGCCCGGCAATGGGACATGGTGACATCGGGCATCGCCGACGTCGCCATGACGCCCGACGATTTCATCCGGCAGCGCGTGAAGCTCCCCTTCCTTGCCGAGATACCGTTCCTCGCCCCCAACTCCGTCGCCGCGACGGTGGCGATCTGGCGCACGCAGCTCAAATTCTTCGCGCCCGCCAACGAGTACAAGGGCGTGAAGCTGTTGGGCCTTTGGGTCAATGGCGGCAATACGCTGATGACCAAGGACCGCCCGGTGAAGAGCCTCGACGATCTGAAAGGCCTCAAGATCTGGGTCTCGTCGCCCAACCTCAAATCCGCGATTGAGGCGTTCGGCGCGACGCCGGTGCCATCCCAAGGCAGCAACGACATGTTCGACTTCGTGTCGGGCGGCGTGGTCGACGGCACCGTGACCGGCATGGGGTCGCTCATCTCGTTTCAGCTCGCCCGCTACATCAAGCAGATCACGACCTTTCCGGGGCAGCTCGGCTATAACGTGTTCTCGTTCTTCATGAACCAGACTGTCTATGACCGCCTGTCGCCCGCGGACCGCGCGGTGATCGATCAAGTCTCCTACGAGACGATCAGCCGGACCGCCGCCGAAGGATTCGTCGAGCAGGACCACAAGGGCGATGCGGCGGCAAAGCAGTACGGCATCACCATCAATCCGGCGAGCCCGGACTTCATGGCGCAGCTGAAGCCGCGCATCGAGTTCTACAAGACGGAATGGTTCGCCGCCGCCAAAGAGCGCGGGATCGACGCTGAGGCGGCTTACGACTATTTCGCCGCGACGGCGCAGGAGATCGCCGCTGCGTCGGCGAAGTAGCGCGCCGCGCGACCGCCTGGAGCTTCTGACCGGGCGCGTCCTCGCGCCGATTGCCGCCGCGTGCCTGTTCCTCATGATGGCGCTCACCTTCATCGAGGTGATTGCGCGCTATTTCCTCGCCATGCCGTTGACCGGGGTCGAGGAGATCAAGTCGTTCCTCCTTGGGTTCACGATCTTCACCGCGTTGCCGCTCGTCACGCGGCTCGAGCGCCACATCGCGGTGCGATCGCTCGCGAACCTGCTGCGCGGGCGCGCCCATCTCGTTCAGCGCGCGGTCGTGCTGGCGGGGACGGCCCTCGGGCTCGGGTTCCTCGGCGTCCTTTTGTGGGGCCAGGCGAACTCGCTCGCGCGGGACGGGGCGCTCACCAATTTCCTCGACGTGCCGATGGCGCCGCCCATTTATGTGTTTTCGGTGTTGGCCGCGTGCGCCTCGCTGGCGGCGCTCGAACGGCTGATCATCCTCATCGCCACGGGCGGCGGCGAAGCGGAGCCGGCCGAGGGGCCGGGGCCGGAATAATGCTGACGGCGATCGCGGGCCTCGTTCTGCTGCTGATCGGATTCTTCAGCGGCGTGCCGCTGGGCGTGGTGCTGCTGACCGTCGGCTATTTCGGCTTCGCGTTCGTCCATCCGAACGGATTCGCCGCCGCGACCGCGATGGCGGGGCAGCAGATCGTCGGGCTCGCCACCGATTTTCAGTTCAGCGTGCTGCCGCTGTTCGTGCTGATGGGGACCTTCGTCAACCGCGCGGCGCTGTCCGATGACCTCTACGAGGTGGCGTATCGCTGGCTTGGCCATTATCGCGGCGGGCTGGCGCTCGCGACCATCGCCGCCTGCGCCGGTTTCGCGGCGATCTGCGGCTCCTCGCTCGCGACGGCGGCGACCATGGCGCGCGTCGCGGTGCCGTCGATGCGGCGTTATGACTATGCCGACTGGCTCAGCACCGGCACCGTGGCGGCGGGCGGCGCGCTCGGCATGCTGGTGCCGCCGTCGGGCGCGCTCATCGTCTATGGGCTGCTGACCCAGGAGGACATCGCCAAGCTGTTCCTTGCCGCGATCGTGCCGGCGCTGTTGTCGGTCGCGGTCTATTTCTGCGTGGTGCAGGTCGTGACCCTGATCAAGCCGGCGGCCGGCCCGCGCGCGCCCAAGGCGCCGTGGGGCGTCAGGATGCGCGCGCTCGCCCAGGTGTGGGGCGTGCTGGTGCTGTTCGCGCTGATCATGGGCGGCATCACGTTCGGCGTCTTCACCGCGACCGAGGCGGGCGGGATCGGCGCGTCGGGCGCCCTCATCCTCGCCATCCTGCGCGGCAAGATGAGCTGGCCCATCTTCTACGGCTCGCTGGTCGAGGCCGCGACCACGACGGCCATGATCTTCACCGTGATCTTCGGCGCGCTCGTCCTGACGCAGTTCGTGAACATCTCCGGGCTCAGCGAGGCGGTGCTCGACTTCATCCGCCATCTCGATGCGAGCCCGATCGAGATCGTGCTGTGCATCATGGCGTTCTATGTGCTGTTGGGCATCTTCATCGAGGGGTTCGGGCTCATCTTCCTGACCGTGCCGATCTTCGTGCCGATCGTGCAGGCGCTGGGCTTCGATCTCGTATGGTGGGGCGTGGCGCTTGTCATCGTCGTCGAGATGAGCGTCCTGCACCCGCCTTTGGGCCTCAACATCTACGTGCTGAAGTCGATCCTGCCCGAAGTGCCCTTGAAGCAGATTTTCCTGGGCGTCATCCCGTTCTTTTTGAGCGACTTCGTGCGGCTCGCCCTCGTTATCGCCTTTCCCGCCGCGGTGCTCTATCTGCCGCGGCTCATGCTGCGCTAGCGATCGGTGGCCTT
>DATJLY010000451.1:0-5880 GCA_035509095.1 Allostellaceae bacterium
TGAGCCTGTCGATCGAGGAGCGCAAGCGGCGCGGTCTCGCCCAGGACGGCTATTGGGCGCGGTCCTCCACCAACACGGTCGATCGCGCCACCTCGATGTTGCCGCGCATGCTCCATGAGCGGCTCGACGAATTCGGCATCGATTTCGGGATCGTCTATCCGACCGCGGGCCTCGCCGTCGTGCGCATCCCGGACGATGAGACGCGACGCGCGACCTGCCGCGGCTACAACATCGTCGCCGCCGAGTATTTCGCAAAGCTTGGCGATCGGCTCACGCCGGTGGCCGCGATCCCGACCCATACGCCCGACGAGGCGATCGCCGAGCTCGAATTCGTGGTGAGGCAGCTGGGCGCCAAGGTCTGCATGCTGGCAAGCGGCATTCCGCGGCCATTGCCCGCTGCGAAGGGTGCCGATGCCGAGGTCGGGCGGTTTGCCGTGCGCTACGACCAGCTTGGTCTCGACAGCGACCACGACTACGACGGGGTGTGGGAGACGTGCCGCGAGCTTGGCGTCGCGCCCACCTTCCACACTGGCGGCCGCGGCTTCGCGCTGCGCGCCTCGCCGAGCAACTACACCTTCAACCATATCGGCCATTTCGCGGAGGCCGGGCAGGCCGTCGCCAAGGCGCTGTTTCTGGGCGGCGTGACGCGGCGTTTCCCGGAGCTCAATTTCGCTTTCCTCGAAGGCGGCGCCGGTTGGGGCTGCCAGCTTTTCTCCGACCTCACCGAACATTGGGAGCGCCGCAACAAGGCCGGCATCGCCTACAACGACCCGATGAAGCTCGACCGGCCGCTGCTCAAGAGCCTGATCGATCGCTACGGCTATCAGGAGATCGCGGCCGAGGTCGCGCGCCGCGACGGATGGCCCAACCTCGAGGAGGATCTGCTCACCGGCGGCGACACCGTGCTCGACGATTTCGCCCTCTGCGGCATCGCCCGCAAGGAGGACTGGGTCCGGTTGTTCTCGCGCCCCTTCTATTTCGGGTGCGAGGCCGACGACCGGATGAACGCTGCCGCGTTCTCGAAGGCCAATCCCTTTGGCGCCCGCATCAACGCGATGTTCAGCACCGACAACGGCCATTTCGACGTCCAGGACATGCGCAAGCCCGTGGTCGAGGCCTGGGAGCTGGCCGAAGAGGGGCTGTTGACCCGGGACGATTTCCGCGACTTCGCCTTCGCCAACGCGGTACGGCTTTGGGGAACGCAGAATCCGCGCTTTTTCGAAGGCACCCGGGTGGCCGGCGCAGCGGCGGCGGTTCTGGCCGCCAAGCCGGCGCGGGCGGCCGCCGAGTAGGCCTGGCCCGGAATTTCGCGACAATTGATAATCGCCGCACGGTTTTCGCCTCGCTATCCTCCCCCCTGTTGGGGTGTACGCACAATATAACACAATGCGCGTACAATAGCAAGGGCGGCGCTTATCCGGCGCTTATTCGAACTCCGGCACGACGGGCGGCTTGTCCCATCCTGCCACCGGGTCGTATTCCCAGACCCAGTCCGAGTTGGGGTTTCGGGCCCGGGAAATCTGATCCCGTTGCGCCTCGCGGTCCCGCATATGCTTGAACCGGGCATAGGCCATGGACAGCCGCTGGACCCCGTGGACGCGCGGTATCCGGATGCGGCGGAAATTGTCGAACGCTGCGACCGGATCGTCGCGCCGCGCATCGAGCCAGCGCGCGAGCGTGTAGGCATCCTCGAACGCCATGCACGCGCCTTGGCCCGCATTCGGCAGCATCGCGTGGGCCGCGTCGCCGATGAGCTGGATGCGTCCGTGCCCCCATTTCTCGCTCAGCGGGCGCGTGAAAAGCCCCCATTTCGAACATTTGGTCACGATGCTCAATAGCCGCTCGAGCCGTGGTTCGGGGTTCGGGAAGCTCAACCGCATTTCGTCGGGATCGCCGGGGGTGGACCAACCTTCTTCGACCCATTTCGCGGTGTCTTCCTGGGTCACGACATTCACCACGTCGGTCCCGCGCAGATAGTACGCGACGAGATGGCAGCCGGGCCCCAGCCACTGAACATGGCCGACCGGCTCCATCACGCCGGGCGGCACGTCGCTGCCGTTGAGTAGCGAGCGCCAAACCATCTGGCCGGTATAGGTCGGGTGGTCATCGCCATAGAGGATCTGACGGATGACGGAGTGGATGCCGTCGGCCGCGATGACGGCGTCGGCTTCGCACCTCTCTCCGTTGGCGAAGACAAGCGCGACATCGGACGCCCGTTCCTCGATCCCGACGAGCCGATGATCGAGATGGACGCGCGACGGATCGACGCCGCTTGCCAGCACGGTGAGGAGATCGGCTCGGTGGAAGGTGTAATAAGGCGCGCCATACCGGTCCGCGATGTGCCGGCGATCCGTGAGTTCGAGCAGCTCGCCCGTCTGCATGTTGCGCGAGCAGGCGCCGCGCGACGTGTTGGCGACGCGCGCGCTTTCCTCGCCCAGGCCGATGGCACGCAGCGCCTTCACCCCTTGCGGACTCGTGTTGATGCCGGCGCCGATCTCGCCCAGCGTCGATGCCTGCTCGAAAAGCTCGGCCTCGATGCCAAAGGCGGCGAGCGCATTCGCCGTGGCAAGGCCTCCCAATCCGGCGCCGACAATGGCGATCCGGCGCGCCGTCATGGGTTCGCCCCCATTGGGACCATATGGCGCGTGTCGATCATCGCGCGGCCGTCGATTTTGAACTTAGTCATGCCATGCCATGATGAGATAGAACAAGCTGCACGGTCAAACGCAAGAGTGAACCGCCTTGCCAGCAGGCTCGGCGGCGGCTTAATCATGCCGTTCACGAGGAACGCGCGTGAATTTATCCGGCCCAATCTCGGAGTTTGAAAAGGGGCGAGGACCATGAGCGGGGCGAGGACGATCACGGTAATCGGTGCGGGCAATGGCGGCTTCAACCTCGTCGCTCATCTGGGCGCGGGGGGCCACACGATGCGGCTCCATGACATCGATGAGGCAAAGCTGACCGAGCTGCGTTCGGCCGGCGGCATCGATACCAGCGGGTCGGGAACCGGATTTGCCAAGCTCGAGCTCGCCACCACCGATCTTGCGGCTGCGATCCGGGGCGCCGACATGCTCGTGGTCTGTACGGGCGGCCACCGGCAAGCGTCCGCCGCCAAGGCGTTGGCGCCGATTCTTGCGGACGGTCAGACGATCCTGCTTGTCCAAGGCAACACGGGTGGTTCGCTGGCATTTCGCCGGATCCTTGATCAATCCGGCTGCCGCGCGCGGATCGAGCTCGCGGAAATGGACAATTATCCCTATTCCGCGAAGAAGCTCGGCCCGGCCAAGATTCAGCCGGTCGTCACCAAGCGCTGGTTGCAAATCGCAAGCTTTCCCGGCAACCGCATCGACACGGTCTTCGCGACGTTGGGTCCGCTGTTCCCGACCGCGGTGAAGGCACCCAACGTCATTCACACCGGCTTCACCAACGCGAACGCGATGCTTCATGTCGCCAATTGTGTCCTGAACGCGACCCGCATCGAACATGGCGAGCCGTACAAATTCTATTCGCAGGGCGTGACCGAGGGCGTCGCGCGGATCTACCGCGCCATCAATGCCGAGCGCGTGGCCGCCGCGGCCGCGTTGGGCGCGACCGTGCCGACGCTCGAGGACTGGTTCGACCGCGTCTACAAGGTCCGCGAGGCGACCTTGGTCGAAACGTTCCAAAAGCTCACGTTCAATGCCGATGGACCCTATGGCGGCACGCCCTCGCCAAAGTCGTTCGACAATAACTATGTCGCGGAAGATGTGCCGGTCGGGCTCATACCGATCGCGGCCATTGGTCGGGCTGCCGGCGTTCCCATGGCCGCGACGCAGACCTTGGTCGACATGGCGAAGCTCATGACCGGCAACGACTATGCGACAACGGGAAGGACCCTCGAGCTGATGGGTCTTGCCGGAAAGGACGCCGCCGGTATTCGCAGGATCGTCGATCAGGGCTTCGGGTGAGTTGAGCCGCGAGGCTTAAAAGACCTGCAACGCCATCGCGGCGCCGTCGCGCAACGACCGCAATTTCGCCCACACCACCGACCGATAGAGCGCCTTGACGCCGGCGGCGAATGTCCCGAACCCGCAATCCGACCCGGCGATCACGCGATCGGCGCCAAACGCGTCGACGAAATGCCGAATCCGCTGTGCGACGAGACGAGGGTGCTCGACAAAATTGGTCACGCTGTCGATGACGCCCGGGATGAACACCATGTCGTCCGGCATTCCGGCCCGTTTCCAATCTTCCCATTCGTGCTCGTGGCGCGGGTTGGCGGCTTCGAAGGACAAGGCGCGGGCCTTCGTGGTGCGGAGAACCGGGAACAGCTTCTCGACCTCGAGATCGGCCGTGTGAGGACCGGTATAGTTCCCCCAACAAAGATGGAGGCGGACCCGGTCGCCGGGGATGTTCGCAATGGCGTGGTTCACCGCCTCGATATTCCGCGCCGCGATGCGCAGCGGGTCGCTCTCCGTGCCCGGGTATTTGAAGACGTTGCACAGGGCAAGGTCGGGGCAATCGACCTGAAGGATCAGGCCGGACCGGTGGATCGCCTCATATTCCGGCCGCATCGCTTCGGCCAATGCGAAGACATAATCGTCCTCGCTCTGGTAATAGCTGCTTTCCGGACAGAACATCGCGACGACGCCGGGCGAGGCCGCCGTCATGAAAGAGGCCTTGGCGCCCGCCGCGGTCGACGCGTTTTTCAACGTCGCGATGTCGTTGTTCACCGCCGTCATGTCGCGATAGGACAAGGCGCCCGTGCAGACGGGAGCCATCGTCACGCGCGGCCCTTGGGCCATCTTCGCCCGATCGGCGGCAAAGTCGGGAAAGTCGGGATAGGCGATGTCGAGCAGATGGAAGCGCTTCAGCGTTGCGCCGTTCGCCCGCGCCGTCTCGGGGCTTTCGAGGCCCGACAGGCGCGTTGCGACATAATGCGAGTAGGAGATCTTCGACATTTCCCCATCGGAGACGATGTCGACGCCGCATTCGACCTGCTTTGCGACGCAGTCGGCAACCGCGGCTTGCGATTGCCGGGTCAGATCCTCTTGGTCGAACGGCCTTCCCTCGTGCTGCGACTGCAACAGCGCGACGAGCTGATCCGGCCGGGGCAGACTGCCCGTGTGGGTCGTGAGAACGCGCTTGCTGTCGGACATCGGCTTTCTCCCCTCGCGCGACTATAGCAGGCGGCGATTCGCAGGTCTTCACGCCGATCTCACGACGTGCGCGGCACAGGGGCGATCTGCACCGAAATGGAGAAGCGCGCACGGCCCGGCATCCGGGCCTCGAGGTCGGGAAACATGCCCCTCGCTCTCGTTGGTGCCGCCACCTATTCTAGCGGCCATGAGGCTGGTCAAAACGACGAAAGTCGCTTCGGGTGCGGCAAGGCCTCCGGGGGACGCGTCTGCCGTGGCGCCGTCTGCGCGGGCAAAGGCAGGCGGCGCAAAGCCGCGGTCGAACGGCGCCCCACGCCATCAGAAAGCATCCGAGCGCGCGGCCGCGGCGACCGAGCAACTTGCAAACGGCTTGAGCGAAGCGGCGGCGGCGGCCGAGCAGCTTCGCCGGTCGATGGCGCAGATCGCCACCAGTGCGGAAGAGGCGGCCGGCGCATCGCAGGAGCAGCTGACGGCGATCAACAGCATCGTCACGCGCCTGATCGCGGCGCGGGGCGAGGCGGATGCGTCGCGCACCCGGACCGAAATCGTGCAAGCCGCCCTTGCCGAATCGGCCAATCAGATCACGGCATGCGGCCGCGCGATTCAGCGCAATTCCGACCGCCAGCAGGCGTCGGTTGGCGTCATTTCCGAGCTTGAACTGCGCGCGCGCGACATCGCCGAGATCGTGGGAACCGTCAGCCGCATATCGGACCAGACCAATCTTTTGGCGCTCAACGCGGCG
>DATJLY010000452.1:0-4213 GCA_035509095.1 Allostellaceae bacterium
ACGCGCCGCGCTCGAACGGGCGATCGTGTCGGTTCCGGACGATCAGCGATCCGCGCCGCGCCTTGCGCTTGCCCAATTCTATTTCGCGCATCTCTTCGCCGCCGAAACGATCGCGGTGCTCGACACCATCGCACAACAAGACCCGGTAAGCGCGGGTCAGCCTTCATTCCACGCGTTGCGGGGCGCGGCGTGCCTTCTCGTCGAAGACCTGAAATGCGCGGCCGACGAATTGGGCCAGCATTCCCTCGACGGCGACGAGGAAGCGGAGCTCTGGCGTGCCGATCTTGCCGGCGAGACGGGTAATGCCGAGGCCGCGGCCCAGGGTTTTCTCGACGGCGTTGGCATTTTGCCGCTTTATCCTCACGCATTGCGGGTCCGCTTTGCGCTGGATGCGGTGCGGGCGATGCTGGCAAGCGGTCGCCCGCAGATGGCGGGGCCGCTCATCGATATGGTGCTGAAGGATCACCCCACACCATCCGAGCTTGCCATGACGACCTTTCTCGAAGGCCGGGTAGCCCTGGCGTCAGGGCAGCTCAACGATGCGCTGAAGCTATGGCACGAGACGGCCGCGATGAACGACCCCCCTTCGCGAGCGCGCGCCCTTTATGCGCGGGCGCTTGCCATGCTGGCCGCGAACCGCGCGAGCCCGGCCGAAACGGTGAAGTCGCTTGACGAGATCCGGTTTCTCTGGCGCGGCGACCGGTTCGAGTTCGAGCTGCTGAAGAAGCTCGGCGAGATGCAGCTTGCTCAAGGCGATCCGGCCGCCGGCCTCGACGCGTTGCAGGAGGCGGTGACCTATTTCCCCGACGAGCCGGAAGCCAAGGCCGTAGCGAAAGAGACCAGCGACGCGTTCGCCGACCTGTTCCTGGGCAAGCATGGCGATGACCTCGCGCCGCTCAAGGCGCTGGTGCTTTATGATCAGTTCCACGATCTTGAACCGGTGGGCGACCGGCGCGACGCGATCGTGAAGCGGCTCGTCGATCGGCTGGTTCAGGTCGATCTGCTTGACCGTGCGGCCGGTCTTCTGGATACGCAGGTCACCGAGCGGCTTCAAGGCCTCGACAAGGCGCGCGGCGCCACGCAGCTTGCGTTGCTGCGTCTCATGGATCACGAACCCGACACGGCGATCAAGGCCCTCGATCTCGATGTCGGCACCGATCTTCCGGCCGACCTCGTTCGTCAGCGTCAGCAGCTCCGCGCCCGCGCCATGACGGAACTGGGCAAGCCCCAGGATGCTCTGGCGCTGATCGCAAACGACCCCAGCCGCGATGCCGATCGATTGCGTGCCGACATCTATTGGCGCGGGCACGACTGGAAGAACGCGGCGGAAACACTTGGCCGGCTGGCTGGAACGCCGCCAACCGACGGAAAGCTTGATGCTGACACCGGAAGGATCGTGCTGAGCCTTGCCGCGGCGCTCACGCTCGAAGATGACCAGGCAGGGCTGACCAAGCTGCGGGCCGCCTATGGGCCGGCCATGGCGGCGTCCAGCTACGCCAAGGCGTTCGATGTCCTTGCCGGATCAGGGACTTCCGCCAATGCGAAGGATCCATCCGCCCTCGCGAACCAGGTGGCGCAGATCGGCGACCTCCAGAGCTTCATGGCGAGCTACGGCGACAAGAGCGGCAACGAAACAAAGGCGGCGACCGTGAATTAGGCCCTGCCTGACGCTCTCGCCCTTTCAGCACGATTCCCGTTTTCCCAAATCGTGTCTAGGATGGGCGGGCGCGTGACCAGGAGGGGATGCCATGCCGACCAAGAGCCATCATGCCGAGACGATCGTTCTGCATGCCGGCTATCGCAGCGACCCGACGACCAACGCCGTCGCGGTGCCGATCTATCAGACGACGTCCTATCAATTCAACTCGACCGAGCACGCGGGCAATCTGTTCGCGCTGAAGGAGTTCGGCAACATCTACACCCGCATCATGAATCCGACCCAAGCCGTGCTCGAGGAGCGGGTGGCGGCGCTCGAGGGCGGCGTTGCGGCATTGGGCGTCGGCTCGGGCCAGGCCGCCTCGCTCTTTGCGGTTCAGAACATTTGCCATGCCGGCGACAATTTCGTCTGTTCGACCGACATCTATGGCGGCACCTGGAATCTGTTCAAGAATACGATGAGCTCGATGGGGATCGAGTGCCGCTTCGTCGACCCCGACGAGCCGGAGAATTTCCTTCGCGCCACTGACGCGCGCACCCGGTGCTATTACGGCGAGACTTTGCCCAACCCCAAGCTCACGGTGTTTCCGATCGGCGAGATCGCCAAGATCGGGCGGTCGTTGGGCGTCCCGCTCATCATCGACAATACGGCAGCGCCGGTGCTGTGTCGGCCGCTGCAGCATGGCGCCGCCATCGTCGTGCATTCCACGACCAAGTATATTGGCGGCCACGGCAGCTCGATCGGCGGCGTCATCGTGGATGGCGGCAATTTCGATTGGGAGCAGCATGCCGCCCGCTTCCCGATGCTGAATACGCCCGATCCCAGCTATCACGGCGCGGTATGGACCCAGGCGGTGAAGCCGCTCGGGCCGATCGCCTACATCATCAAGGCCCGTGTCACGCTGCTGCGCGATATCGGCGCCGCCATGTCGCCGTTCAATGCGTTCCTGTTCATCCAGGGCCTGGAGACATTGCCGCTGCGGATGCGCGAGCATTGCCGCAATGCCGACGCGGTCGCCGCACACCTGGCCAAGCACCCGAAAATCACCAAGGTGATCTTCCCGGGCATGATGGGCGGCGAGCAAAAGCGGCGCGCCCAAGCCTATCTCGGCGGCAGCTCCGGCGCGCTCGTCGGGTTCGAGCTGAAAGGCAGGCGTGAATCCGGGCGCAAATTTATCGACGCCCTCACGATGTTCTATCACGTCGCCAATATCGGTGATGCGCGCTCGCTCGCGATCCATCCGGCTTCGACGACACATTCGCAGCTTTCTCCCGAGGAGCAGCTACAGACCGGCGTGACCGACGGCTATGTTCGCCTTGCAGTCGGGATCGAGCATATCGACGACATCCTGGCCGATCTCGACCAGGCGCTCGAGAAGGCGTGACCTCGGCTCAGTTTTCCGCCGCGCCATAGAACGCCGCCGCGTCATCGTGGAGGCGTTGGCGCGAGCTGGCGCGCAGATAAAGCATGTGGCCGCCCTGATAGAGCTTCAGCGTCACCCGGTCGGCGAGCGGCGCCGGCATGTGGTCGCGGATATAACGGCTCATCATGTAGGGCGTCTCGAGATCGTCCACGCCATGCGCGATCAGCATCTTGAGCTGCGTGTCAAGCGCCAGCGCCCGGCGCAGGTCGCCGCTCGATCCCGGAGCCTGGAAGAGGCCGCGGTCGCCGCCCCAATCCCATTTCCGGCTCACCTCGTGGCTCAGCAGCACAAACGGCAGGTCCGTCTTGAAGCCGAGTTCGTTGCGCGCATAAGTGACGAAGGCGCTGGTGAAAGGAGCAATCGTGCCGTCGAGGATCGGATCGTCGTGGGCACGTTCATTGAGTGGATTGGGATCGGGGCCGCTCACGGTTGCGTCATAGATACTGACCACGCGGCCGTTGCTTTGGTGAACCGTGCTCACATAGGCCTCAAGTGGAATGCGGCCGCGCCAATGCGCGACCGTGTCTTCCGGCAGACCGGTCAGTGTGGCGAGCTTGGCGTAGAGCGCGTCGGCCGCCGGACCGTCCTTCGGTCCGGCCGCGAGCGCCTCGAGATAGTCCGTGAGCGCGAAATGCTCGACATCGTCGAGCGCGCCGGGGTCGAGCGCCTTGGCGCCCATAGCCGCCGCGGCGTAGGACGGAAGACGCAGCGCCCAGGACAGAACGTCGAGCGGTCCGCCACTCATCAAGTTGAAGTCGATCACGGGCGAAACCATCATCACGCCCTTGGGCGCGATGCCGCGGTCGGCGATGAGGTCGTGCGCGAGCCTCGCCGCGCGGAAGCCGCCATAGCTCTCGCCCACGATATAGATCGGCGAGCCCAACCGGTCGGTCTTGGTCAGTATAAGCCGGATGATGTTGGAGAGCGCGTCAATGTCCGGCTCGACACCCCAGAATTGCTTGGCCGCTTTGTCGGGGTCGGTTGCGCGGCTCCATCCGGTTCCCACCGGGTCGATGAAGACGAGGTCGGTGAAGGGAAGCCACGTGTCGGGGTTGTCGACGACATGCGCCCCGGATTCTGGCAGCGTGCCGTCATTGCCGACCGCCAGGGCCCGCGGACCGACCGCACCGATA
>DATJLY010000453.1:0-3244 GCA_035509095.1 Allostellaceae bacterium
CAGATACATCCGGGTCAGGGGCCGTGCCCCCTGAGGCGGAGGAGACGATGGCTGACGATGTGGTGACCGCAAAGCGCGGCTCGACGACGGCCGAAGACACGCTCAAGGCCAAAAGCCGGGACCCGAACATCATCTCGGGCGGGCATCTCGTGGCCAAGGCGCTCAAGAACGAGGGCGTCGACACGATCTTCACGCTGTGCGGCGGGCACATCATCGACATTTATGACGGCTGCGTCGACGAGGGCATCCGCATCGTCGACATGCGCCACGAACAGGTGGCCGCCCACGCGGCCGACGGCTATGCGCGCCAGACCGGCAAGCTTGGCTGCGTCGTCACCACCGCCGGCCCCGGCTGCATGAATGCCATGACCGGCATCGCCACCGCTTTCCGGTCAGAAAGCCCGGTCCTTCATATTGGCGGCCAAGGGGCGCTGACGCAGCACATGATGGGCTCGCTGCAGGACCTGCCCCATGTCGACATCATGCGGCCCATCACGAAGTTCTCGGCCGGGGTCCGCTCCACCGAGCGCATCGCCGACATGATCGCGATGGCGGCGCGCGAATGTTACGCCGGCGCGCCCGGTCCGTCCTACCTCGAGATACCACGGGATGTGCTCGACCGCGAGATCGACATCGGCAAGGCCGTGATCCCCCAGGCCGGGCACTACCGCGCGTCAACCAAGTCGATCGGCGATCCCGCCGACATCGAGCGCCTCGCCGACATCCTGGTACGCTCGGAGCGCCCGGCGATACTGCTCGGCAGCCAGGTTTGGTCCACGCGCGGGCATGAAGGCGCGCTTGCGCTCGTCCGCGCGCTCGACATCCCCGCCTACTTCAATGGCGCCGGCCGCGGCCTGTTGCCGCCGGGCGACCCGCATCATTTCGATCGGACCCGCTCGGCCGCCTTCGACAAGGCCGACACCATCGTCATCGTCGGCACGCCGTTCGATTTCCGCATGGGCTATGGCCGCCGCTTGGGCCGCGGCGCCAAGGTGGTGCAGATCGATCTCGATTACCGCACCGCCGGCAAGAACCGCGACGTCGAGCTCGCGCTGGTCGGCGATCCCGGCGCGATCCTCGCGGCCGTTCTTCAGGCGACGACGGGTCGGGTCGACCGCGGCGAGCAGGCCAAGCGCCGGGCGTGGATGACCGAGCTGCGCCAGGCCGAAGACGCCGCGACCGCAAAGCTCATGCCATTGTTCCGCTCCGACAGCCGGCCGATCCACCCCTATCGCGTCGCGTGGGAACTCAACGAGTTCTTGACCGACGACACGATATATATCGGCGATGGCGGCGACGTCGTGACGATCTCGGCGCAGGCGGTGCGGCCGCGCCGGCCAGGCCATTGGATGGATCCGGGCGCGCTCGGTAGCCTCGGCATCGGCACCGGTTTCGCGATCGCGGCCAAGCTCGCGCATCCCGGAAAGGAAGTGCTGTGCTATTACGGGGACGGCTCGTTTGGAATGACCGCGTTCGACATGGAGACCGCCAACCGGTTCGGCGCGCCCTATATCGCGGTGATCGGCAATAATTCGGCAATGAACCAGATCCGGTATGGCCAGCTCGCCAAATATGGCGAGCAGCGCGGCAATGTCGGGAACCTGCTGGGCGACGTGCCGTTCGGCAGGTTCGCCGAGATGCTCGGCGGCTATGGCGAGGAGGTGCGCGATCCCGCCGCGATCGCCCCTGCCCTGCGCCGCGCCCGCGCCGAGATCGCCAAGAGCGGAAAATCGGCGGTGATCAACATCTGGGTCGATCCCCGCGAATATGCGCCTGGCACCAAGGCGCAGACCATGTACAAGTGAGAGGTGATCATGGGCAAGGCTCTCGACGGCATCCGCATCCTCGACTTCACCCATGTTCAGTCGGGGCCGACCTGCACGCAGCTTCTGGCGTGGCTCGGCGCCGATGTCATCAAGGTCGAGCGACCTGGCACCGGTGACGTGACGCGCGGGCAGCTGCGCGATATCCCGAACGCCGACAGTCTTTATTTCACGATGCTGAATCATAACAAGCGTTCGATCACGCTCGACGCGAAGAATGCGCAGGGAAAAGACGTGCTCGAAGCGTTGATGCGGACCTGCGACGTGATGGTGGAGAATTTCGGGCCGGGCGTGCTCGACCGCATGGGCTTCACCTGGGAGCGCATCCAGGAGTTGAACCCACGCATGATCTATGCCTCGGTCAAAGGGTTTGGGCCCGGCCCATACGAGGACTGCAAAGTGTACGAGAACGTGGCGCAATGCACCGGCGGCGCGGCCTCGACGACCGGGTTCCGCAACGGCCCGCCCGTCGTCACCGGCGCGCAGATCGGCGATAGCGGCACCGGGCTGCATCTGGCGCTCGGCATCGTTGCCGCGATCTATCAGCGAGTGGCGACGGGACGCGGCCAGCGCGTCCTCGCCGCGATGCAGGACGGCGTCCTTAATCTCTGCCGGGTCAAGCTGCGTGATCAGCAGCGCCTCGCCCACGGTCCGCTCACCGAATATAGCCAGTACGGCGAAGGCGTCGCGTTCGGTGACGCGACCCCGCGCGCCGGCAACGATTCAGGCGGCGGCCAGCCGGGATGGATCCTGAAATGCAAGGGCTGGGAGAGCGACCCCAACGCCTACATCTATTTCATCACCCAGGCGCCGGTATGGGCCGCGATCTGCAAGGTCATCGGCCAGGAGGACTGGATCACCCATCCCGACTATGCGAAGCCCGACGCGCGGCTGCCGCGGCTCAAGGAGATTTTCGCGCGGATCGAGCAATGGACCATGACCAAGACCAAGTTCGAGGCCATGGACATCCTCAACGAATACGACATCCCGTGCGGGCCGATCCTGTCCATGAAGGAGATCGCCGAGGAGAAGAGCCTGCGCGAGACCGGCACCATCGTCGAAGTGGACCACCCCAAGCGCGGCAAGTACCTGTCCGTCGGATTGCCGGTGAAGCTCAGCGACAGCCCCGCCGACGTGGTCCGCTCGCCGCTGCTGGGCGAGCATACCGAGGAGATCCTGCGCGACGTGTTGCGTTTCGATGCCAAGAAGATCGAGGAGATAAAGGCCTCGGGTGCGCTCGGCGGCGCCAAGCCGATGGCGGCGGAGTAGGACCAGCATGAACATCCACGAGTACCAGGCCAAAACCCTGCTCCAGAAATTCGGCGTCGCGACGCCCAAGGGCGGCGTCGCCTACACCCCGCAGGAGGCCGAGAAGGTCGCGGCCACGCTCGCCGGCCCCGTCTATGTCGTGAAGGCGCAGA
>DATJLY010000454.1:0-4958 GCA_035509095.1 Allostellaceae bacterium
CGGATCGCCCGGCAGGTTCGGCAATCCGAGATAAAGCTCGTCCATGTCGTTGATGTGCCAGAAGCCGAAATTGTGCCGGACGCGGTGCGGGGTGCCGCCGGTCGTGACGTGAAGCGCCATGGGCGCATGCACGATTTCGACGATGCCTTTGGGTCCCAGCTCGACCGTATGCGAGATGTCGCCTTTGATGGGATCGATCACGGCGTTGCCGGAAAGATCACGCCGCCGCACGCCATAGATATTGTCGCCAAGCGGGCGGAACCGGGCGAATTTCTGCACCACCCGCTCGTCCAGGAAATCCCAGTCGTCGATGATCTTGTCGATCGGCTCGTCGATCGTGATCTCGCTGAACATGGGCCCGCCTCCTTCGCCCAGGATTATTGCGGCATCGGCGCGCGATGCCAATATGCGGCGTCATCCCGATCGCAACCACCGGAGACCGACACGATGCGCCTCAATTATGCAACGCTCTCGCCCGAACCCGTGAAGGCGATGGCAGGGGTGAACGCCGCGCTGCTGCACGCGGGCCTCGACAAGCGGCTCATGGATCTGTTGTTCCTGCGCGTGTCGCAGATCAATGGCTGTTCCTATTGCGTCGACCTGCATGCGCGCGACCTGCGTCAGGTGGGCGAGACGAACGACCGGCTCGATGGTCTCGCCGGGTGGCGCGAGGGCCCCTATTTCTCGGCCGCCGAAAAGGCCGCGCTCGAGTGGGCCGAGGCTTTGACGCACGTCGCCGAGACCCACGCGCCCGACGCCGCCTACGAGCCGCTGACACGGCATTATGACGGCAAGCAGATCGCCAACATCACCTATGCGGTCGCGCTGATGAACGCCTGGAACCGGATCGCCATCGGATTCGCCCAGGGGCCGGCGCCGCGCTAGAGCGCGATCCACCCGGAGCGAAACAGGGTCGTCGCCCCCGCGAAAACGGGGGCCTGGGTCCCCGCTTTCGCGGGGACGACGATTGGATGATTCGTTAAAAAACAGAGGCGGGGAATGGTTATTCGATGACCTCGTCGGCGCGGCCGAGCACCGTGATCGGGAAGCCGACGCCCAGCGTCTTGGCCGTCTTGAGGTTGATGATCAATTCGATCCTGCTTTGCTCGACGACCGGCAGATCGCCGACTTTTTCGCCCTGAAGGACGCGGCCGGCATAAATGCCGGCTTGCCGATAAATGGAGTTCATGTCGCTGCCATAGCTCATGAGCCCGCCTTCATCGACGAAGGTGCGCCATTCGTACAACATCGGAACATCGGCGCGCGCCGCGGCGGCGATGATTTGCGCTCGGTTGTTGAACAGGATCGGGCCAGTCTCGATGAGCGCGCCGGAGCCTTCCCGAACGAGCGATGCGACAGCGGCGTTGAAATCGGTGCGCGCGTCCACGTGCGCAACCGCCACTTTCAGCCCGAATGCCGCCGCGGCACCCTCTATGTCGCGATGCTCGTCGTCAAAGTCGAGGATGTTCTGATCGACCAGCCACCCTACAGTCGTGATCTTGGGCAACAGTTCGTGCAGCAGTTCCACGCGTTTCGCGACGAGCGCATTGCTGCTCGACGTGAAGAGGCTCACGATGGTCAGGTTCCCGCCCGGATGGTTTATGCTGGCGACAAGACCCCGTTTGACGGGGTCGCCCGCGGCGACGCCGACGATCGGAATCGTCGTGGTCGCGCCCATGGCCGCGCGCGTGACCTTCTCGCTGCCGACGGCGACGATCACCGATACCTTGCGACCAACGAGATCGCTTGCGAGCGAGGGCAGCACGTCATAATTCCCGCGCGCCCACCGCGGCTCGATAGCGACCGTCTGGCCTTCGAAAAAACCCGTTTCGGAAAGCCCATGCTCGATGCTGACGAGCCGGGGTGCAAACCCCTCGGGCGTTCCATCGGCCAAAAATCCGACGACGGGTGCGGCAGGCCGCTGCTGCGCGCGAGCGGCAACCGGGCGGGCAGCGGCGGTGCCACCAAGCAACGCGATGAAATCGCGGCGTCTCACGGGCTCTCGATGTAAGTTGGCATCGTTCTACCACATTGCCCGTGCGGGCTCTATGAGTTGTTGTGGCCCTGACATGGGCCAAGCTAGAGTGATCCAGGCTGCGCTCAACGAAGGAAAACGTCATGCCGGTTGGCACTTGGCCCGAGGGATTCAGTGCCAGGCAGATGCCGGTGACGGACGGCAGCCAATATGTCCGCGTGGGCGGCCGAGGACCCGCCATCGTCCTTCTTCACGGCTTCGGCGACACCGGCGACATGTGGGTGCCGCTCGCCCGGGTGCTGGTCGAGGACCACGCGGTCATCGTTCCCGACTTGCGCGGCATGGGGCTCTCGTCCCATCCCGATGGCGGCTATGAAAAAGTGGCGCAGGCGCGGGACCTTGCCGCGATTCTGGATCAACTTGGGGTCCGGGACGCGGCGCTCGTCACCCACGATATCGGCCTCATGGTCGGCTATGCGTTCGCGGCACAGTTTCCCCAGCGCGTGACGCGATGGGTCGCGATGGACGCGCCGCTGCCGGGGCTCGGCCATTGGGACGAGATGGTGAAAGACCCGAGGCTTTGGCACTTCAACTTCCGCGGGCCCGATACCGAGCGGCTGGTGGCGGGACGCGAGCGCATTTTGCTCGACCGCTTCTATAACGAGCTGTCGGCGAACCCGTCCCGCATCGACGACCAAACGCGCGACCACTATGCCGCGCTTTATGCGCGCCCCGGCGCGATCCACAGCGCCTTCAGCGGACAGTTCGCCGCCTTCGCGCAAGACGCGATCGACAACCGGCAGCTTGTCGAGAAGGGCAAGCTGACGATGCCGGTGCTGGCGATCGGCGGCGACCATTCCTTTGGCGCCGCGCTCGCGACCGAAATCGGCTTCGCCGCAGCGAATGTGCGCAGCGCGGTGATAAAGGATGCCGGCCACTGGATCATGGAGGAGCAGCCGGAGCAGGCGCTTTCCGTCATTCTTCCTTTCAAGGGAGAATGAGCGCCGCCGAGCCCGGAGCGGCATCACCAGCAGCCGGTGGAACCTTTGGGCCAGCACGGGGCGCCGGCGAACGCGGAACCTTGGGTAGGGTCGATCGGCTGAATCGGTGGGAACGACGCGCCGCCGGTATCGGACGACCCGGAGCTTGAGCCGACAGGAGCCACGCGGCACCGATGACGATGGCGCCGAGGATCAGCACATCCTCGGTCCGCTCATCCGAGGCCGATTGAGGACCGCTCGGCAAAGGGCGGCGTGGTGGCGGGGATGCCGGCACCGGCGCGGACGACGCGGCTTGCGTCTCGAGTGCCGAGGCGCGGTCCAGCCGCGCGAGATCGAGCCGCGCCGCGTCGCCGGTGCGGTCGGGATATTGGCCGGCGATCCGCTGATAGAGCTCTCTTGCCTTCGCCAGGTCGCGATCGACCCCATCGCCATGCTCGAAATGTTCGCCCAGCCTCACCGCGGCGAACGCGTTGCCCTGACGCGCGGCCTTCGCGTACCAGAAAGCCGCCTGTCGCGCGTCCCTGGGCACGCCATCGACGCCCGAATCATAGTCGATGGCGAGATCGGCTTCGGCGGCGGTGTAGCCGCTCTCCGCCGCCTTGCGGAGAAACGGCACGCCGTCCGCGCCCTGGTTCTCGGCGCTCAATTGCTCGGCGAGGTGCGTCATGCCGAACGGGCTGCCCTGCGCCGCCGACTGGCGGTACCAGCCGATCGCATAGTCCGCGTTCTGCGCGACGCCGTCGCCGGTCTCGTATTGGTAGCCGAGAAGGTCCTGCGCCTGGACATAGCCAAGCTGCGCCGGCCGGTAGAGCCAGCGCGCCGCCACGGCAGGATCGCGCTCGACCCCGACACCCGCGAAATAGGCGATGCCGAGGTCGGCCATCGCCTCGGGATCGCGGCTCGCCGCCTGCTGAAACAGGCTCACCGCCTTTTGCGGGTCCCGCGGCACGCCCGCGCCATTGGCGTAAAGCTCGCCGAGATAGGTCTCGCCCGCCAGCGATCCGGCTCGCGCCGCCCGCTCGAACCACGACGCCGCCTCGATATAATTCGGAGGATTGCCGTCGACGAGCAGCAGACCGAGCAAGGCGTAGCCGTCGGGATCGCCGCCATCACCCGCGCGCTGAAAGAGGGCGGCCGCCTTCGCCGGGTCCGCGGCAACGCCGGCGCCGTTGGCATAGAGGCTGCCGAGCGCCGCCGCGCCTGCCGCGCTGCCTCCGCCGTTGGCCGCGGCAAATTGCTGCGCGGCCTCGGCATCGTGCCCGGCCGCGATCAGCACGCGGCCATAGAGATATTGATACCGGGGGCGCGCCGGGACGCGCTGCGCCGCCGCCTGGCAGGCGGGAAGCGCCTGGGCGGTGTCGATTTCCTCGATCTCCTTGCCGCTCCCGACGCGCTGCGGATCGTTGGGAGGGCCGGCAAGCGTATCGCAGGCAAGGGCGGTCGGGTCGCCAAGATCGGGCGGGAAATACTGCGCCGCCACCTGCGCCTTGGTTGCGGAGAGCGAGCACAGCACCATCAAAGCGGCCCCGGCTGCCACGGTCATCACGCGCATGGTCGTTCTTTCTGTTTCCTGTTTTGGCGGCGGCTGATCAGGCCCGGCACGCCACCACGTCGGTGGGCCATTGGGTGAAGGGCGCGTTGGGCGACAGGATCATGCCGTGCGGCGACTTGCCCATGCGCTTGGCGCCCGACGGCGTGATGCGCACGCTGTCGCCCCAGATGAACTGATAGCGCCGGTCCGCGGTCCAGATCGTCGGCTTCACGATATAGACGCCATTGTCGGGCAGGCCCATCGCCATGCTGCGCTCGGTCGCCTCGTAATCGGGCCTGGCGTCGGGGCTCGTCAGAAGCAGCGGGCGGTCATCGCCAAGGCCGCGCCCATGCACGATCAAGGACGCGGTCGCGCCGGCGAGTGCGCCATTGCCGCGGCCGATACGGGTTCCGAGCGCGATGATCGTGTCGATGAGCTGCCGCACCGTCAC
>DATJLY010000455.1:0-10744 GCA_035509095.1 Allostellaceae bacterium
GGCAGCCTCGGGGGGTGGCGTAATTCGCCCAAACCTACCCAAGGAGCAGTTAAGGACTCGTTGACACGGCCCCACCCGCGATGAACCGCGCCATGACCGAGAAATCCTTGTCAGATAGGCCGGAATTGGCAAGCATTTGATAAAGCGCGGCGGCACCGGCGCCGAGCGGGCTCGGACTGTCCGTCGCCTGGGCCGCCGCCTGCGCGAGCTTCAAATCCTTCAGCATCATGGCCGCCGTGAAGCCGGGCGCGTAGTCCCGGTTCGATGGCGCGGCCGGCACCGGTCCCGGGACCGGGCAATAGCTCGTCAGCGACCAGCACTGACCAGACGATTTGGCGCTCACCTCGAAGAGCTTCTGCCGGTCGAGCCCCAATCGGTCGGCGAGCGCGAATGCCTCCGATACCGCGATCATCGATATGCCGAGGATCAGGTTGTTGCAAATTTTCGCGGCTTGCCCGTTTCCCGAGGGGCCGGCATGGATGATGGTCTTGCCCATCGATTGAAGCACCGGTTCGGCCCGCGCGAAGGCGGCGTCGCTGCCACCGACCATGAAGGTAAGGCTCGCTGCGGCCGCCCCCGCAGTACCGCCCGAGACCGGTGCATCCAGCATGTCGAAACCCCGTCCGGCCGCCAACAAAGCGACGCTGCGCGCCGTCGCGACATCGATGGTGGAGCAGTCGATGAGGAGCGCGCCGCGCGGTGCCGCCGCGAGAAGGCCGCCCTCCCCTTCATAGACGTGTCGCACCTCGGCACCCGCCGGCAGCATGGTGACGACCGCTTCGGCCCCGGCGACCGCAGCGGCGGCATCGGCGGCACGGGTGCCACCCGCGGCAGCGAGCCGATCGAGCGACGCCGGCACGAGATCGAAACCCCTCACTGCGTGGCCGGCCTTCACGAGATTGCCTGCCATCGGCCCGCCCATATTGCCGAGCCCGATGAAGCCGATCCGCATCGCGCGCTCCCTTCTCCCACATGGTCCGCCGCCCGGCAGCACGGTAGCATGGCGCCGCTACGGCGGGCAGGGAGCCGCATCCCGATGGGCTGGCGCGGATGGATCGGTGCGGCGCTGCTCGTGCTTTCGACGTCGAGGGCAGGGGCAGCGGATAAAGTGGAAGCAAGCTTCATCGGCGCCCTTTCGGCGCCGAGCTGGCCTTATCTCATCGCGCAAGACAAAGGCTACTTCGCCGAGGCCGAGATCCAATTCGACATATCCTTCGCGCCGAACGCGCCGGGCGTCATGCAACAGCTTGCCGCGGGCTCGGTCGACATGGCGTCGACCGGCGCGGCCGAACCCATCCTTGCCTTTGGCCAGGGCGCGCCGGTCGCGGTGCTGCGCGTCATGGGCCAATCGGCGCCCTACGAGCTCATCGGCAAGAAGGACATCGCAGGGCTCAGGGGTTTGAAGGGAAAGACCGTGATCATCGGCGGTCGGACCGATATCACAGGCATCTATTGGAGCCGCATGGCGGCCGCCGCCGGCCTTGGCAAGAGCGACTACGACCTTATCTTCGGCGGCTCGACCGGCGCTCGGTTTGCGGCGCTGAAGGCCGGCAGCGCCGACGCCGCGATGCTCAATCCGCCGATCAATTTTCACGCCAAGGAACAGGGCTATGTCGTGCTGGCATCGGCGCTCGATTATGCCCGCGACCTGATCTTCGGCGCACTTTCGGTGAACCGCGGCTGGGCCGCCGCGCATGCCGACACGATAAAGCGCCTCGACGCTGCCCTGACGCGCGCGACCCTTTGGTTCGAGGACCCCGCAAACCATGACGAGGCGATCAAGATCATGGTCGCCGCCACCCACTCGACCGCACCGGACGCCGAGGCAAGCTATGATTTCTTCCGCCGCACGGCGTTTTTCGAGACGACCGGCACGGTATCGCTCTCCCGCCTGCAAAATCTGATCGACGCGCAAAAGAAACTGGGCGACGTGCCCCAAACGCTGACAGCGGCGCAGGTCATCATGCCGGGCATCACCGAGACCGGGCCGTGAGCCCTCTCATGCGAAGGACAGCTCGCCGGCGCCGAGCGGCGTGAAATAGGAGTCTATCTCCGCGGCAGACACCTTGTCCCGCGCGGCATGGCGCCAGCGCGGCTTGCGATCCTTGTCCACCAGCACCGCGCGGATCCCTTCATAGAAATCGTCGCCCGCCATGCAATGCTGCGTCATCCGGTATTCAAGCGTCAGCGCAGCCTCGACATTCATGCCGGCGCCCTCTGTCACTTGCCGGAACGTGATCGCCATGCTGATCGGCGAGGCACGGGACATCTGATCATGCGCCTCCTTCGCCCACGCGCCGTCCTCGCGGACGAGCCGCGCCATGATCCCGCCGACGCTGTCCGCCGCGAAGCAGCGGTCGATCGCGTCCTTGAGCGGTGGAAGGGTGGCGGCCCCCGGATCGCCAGCAAAGCGCGCAAGCGTGGTCTCGATCGCGCGTTCGCCGGAATCCTTGGTCAAGGCCTCGGTCAAGGCGCCGACTTTCTCGTGCGGGACGAAATGCGTCGCAAGGCCGCAATAGAGCGCATCAGCCGGCCCTACGCGGGCGCCGGTCAAAGCGAGATAGAGCCCGATGCGGCCGGGACAGCGGTTGAGGAACCGGGTCGCGCCCACATCGGGAAAGAGCCCGATATGAACCTCGGGCATGGCGAAGACGGTGCGCTCGGTCGCGACCCGGAAGCGGCCATTCACGGACACGCCGACCCCGCCGCCCATGGTGATCCCGTCGACGAGCGCGATCGTGGGCTTCGGATAGCGGTGGACGCGCCGGATGAGCCGGTATTCCTCGGCGAAGAACAGCGCCTTGTAGTCATCCGGTCCCGGCGGCTCGCTGCGGGCACGATAGACGGCGACCACGTCGCCCCCGGCGCAGAAAGCGCGATCACCCGCCCCTCGCGTCAGCACGGCCATGACGGAAGGATCCTCGCGCCACGCGAGGAGCGCCGGATCGATCTCACGATACATCTCGAGCGAGATCGTGTTGAGCACCTGCGGCCGGTTGAGCGTGACGATGCCGAGCCCGCCCAGGCGCTCCAAGAGAACGTCGCCGCTCATTGCGCAAGCAGCCGGCGGGCAATGATGACGCGCATGATTTCGTTGGTGCCTTCCAGGATGCGATGGACCCGCAAATCGCGGAGATACCGCTCGAGCGGGAAATCCTTGAGATAGCCGTAGCCGCCATGGAGCTGCAATGCCTCATCGACGATGTGGAAGCAGGCATCGGTGGCAAAACGCTTCGCCATGGCGCAGGCGAGCGTGGCATCAGGATCGGCCGCATCGAGCGCGAGCGCCGCGCGATGGACCATCAGCCGCGCCGCTTCGAGCTCGGTCGCCATGTCGGCGATGCGGAACTGGAGCGCCTGAAACTCAGCGAGCACGCGGCCGAATTGGCGACGCTCGAGCAGATGGCGGCGGGCGGCTTCGTAAGCCGCACGCCCGCCGCCCAGCGAGCAGGAGCCGATATTCACGCGCCCGCCATCGAGCCCCATCATGGCGATCTTGAAGCCGTCGCCCTCCGCGCCGAGCCGGTTTGCGACGGGAACCCGGCAGCTCTCGAAAATCACGCTCGCCGTCGGCTGACTGTTCCAGCCGAGCTTTTTCTCCTTGCGCCCGAAGGAAAGGCCGGGCGCGCCCTTCTCGACCAGGATGCAGGAGATGCCGCCCGGTCCCGGGCCGCCGGTACGGGCCATCACGGCATAGATGTCGCTCGTGCCGGCCCCCGAGATGAAGGCCTTGCTGCCGTCGAGCACATAGGCGTCACCCTCGCGCACCGCGCGCGTCGCGAGTGAGCCAGCGTCGGAGCCGGAACCCGGCTCCGTCAGGCAATAGCTGGCGAAATGCCGCATGGTCATCAGCGACGGCAAGAAGCGCGCGCGCTGATCCTCGTCGCCGAAGCGGTCGATCATCCAGGCGATCATGTTGTGGATCGAAAGATAGGCCGCGGTCGACACGCAAGCCGACGCCAGCTCCTCGAACACCAACGCCGCATCGAGCCGGCCAAGCCCGCTTCCGCCCGACACCTCGCGGACATAAAGGCCGGCAAAGCCCAGCGCCGCGGCCTTGCGCAACGTGGCGACGGGAAATTCCTGCTCTTCGTCCCACCGCGCGGCGTTGGGCAGAAGCTCATGGTCGGCGAAGGCGCGCGCAGTCGCCTGGATCGCGCGCTGCTCGTCAGAAAGCGAGAAATCCATGCCGGCATGATAGCGCAGGAGCATCCGCGCTGCGATTGCGCCGCCAAGCGGCGCCCCATATCATCATGCCTCACCATGTCTTCACCCCCGCAGCCGATCGGCGCCTATCCGCGCATCCGCATGCGCCGCAACCGTCGCGACGACTGGTCGCGCCGGCTCATGGCCGAGAACGTGCTGACGCCGGCCGACTTCATCTGGCCGGTCTTCGTCCACGACTCGCGCACGGCGCGCGAACCCATTCTGTCGATGCCGGGCGTCGATCGGCTGTCGATCGCCGCCTTGGTCGATGCCGCGGGCGAGGCGCGGGCGCTCGGCATTCCGCTTATCGCGCTGTTTCCGGCGACGCCGCAAAACCTCAAGACGCCGGACGGCGAAGAGGCGGTCAATCCCGAGAACCTCGTCTGCCGGGCGGTCCGGGCGGTCAAAGCGGCCCATCCGGATCTCGGCGTGATGTGCGACGTGGCGCTCGATCCCTTCACCACGCACGGGCATGACGGCGTCGTGCGGCAAGGCCACGTCGCCAATGACGAGACGGTCGGCATCCTGTGTCAGCAGGCGATCGTCCAGGCCGACGCCGGATGCGACGTGATCGCGCCCTCCGACATGATGGATGGACGCGTCGGCCGCATCCGCGACGCGCTCGATCACGCCGGGTTCGAGCATGTGCGCATCCTGTCTTATGCGGCAAAATACGCGTCCGGGTTCTATGGGCCGTTCCGCGACGCGATCGGCTCCAAATCCTCGCTCGGCAAGGCGGATAAGCGGACCTACCAGATGGATCCGGCCAATGGCGACGAAGCGCTGCGCGAAGTGGCGCTCGATCTCGCCGAGGGCGCGGACATGGTCATGGTGAAGCCGGGCATGCCCTATCTCGACATCGTCCGCCGGGTGAAGGAGCGTTTCCTGGTGCCGACCTATGTCTATCAGGTGAGCGGCGAGTACGCGATGCTTGCGGGCGCCATCGAACGGGGCTGGCTCGATGAATCGGTGGTGCTCGAGACGCTCTTGGGAATGAAACGCGCGGGCGCGGACGGGATTCTGACCTATTCCGCGGTAGCGGCGGCCAGGCGCCTCAAGGCCGGCTGAACGCCTGTTCCAAAAACGTGCCGATCGCGAGGTCGTGCCAATTGGCGGTGCGGTCGCGGCCCAAAAACCCCACATGGCCGCCGCTTGGCGCGATCACCGGGAACAGGTGGGAATTGGCGCGCCAATCATGCGCGAGATAGGGCTCGACCGGAACCCAGGGATCGTTTTTGGCGTGGATGACAAGCGTCGGGACCCTGATCCCGTCGAGGAACCGCTTTGCCGAGGTCTTGGCGTAATAATCGTCGGCATCGGCAAAGCCGTTGCGCGGCGCCGTGAAGCCGTTGTCGAAGTCGCGAATGGTGCGCGCGGCACGCACGCGCTCGCGCTCGGTCGCGGTGATCTCCGATATCGCCATCAGCGCCTCGGTGCGGATCTCGCGCATGAGATAGGCTTGATAGGGCGAATTGCGCCATTTCAGCATCCGGATCGATGTCGCCGCGAGATCGATCGGCGCCGACACCGAAACCGCCGCGCGCACCGGCGAGGCGGTGCCGCGCTCGCCCAGGAATTTGAGCAGCATGTTGCCGCCGAGCGAATAGCCCACAGCGGCAATGCCGTTCGCCGTGAGAGCGGGTGGCAGCGCGTCGAGCGCCATGGCCAGGTCCTCGCTGCGGCCGGCATGGTACTGAAGCCGCGACAAGGGACGCGATGGACCCGCGCCGCGCAAATTGAGGCGCAGGACCGTGTAGCCCTGCGCCAGAAGCGACTTGGTGCTTCGCATCACGTTGGCGCTCAGCTCGTCGCCGCTGAGGCCGTGAAGCATGACCATCAGAGGCAGCTCTGCGCGCGGCTCGGCCGGGCGATCGAGCGCCGCCGCGAGCCGGTCGCCGGTGCCGTCACTAAGCGGCAGGATCAGGCGCTCGGGCGCCGCCGAAAGGCGCGGCCGCGGGCGAAGATAGTTGCTGATCGTCTGCAGGTCGCCGCCCCACCAAGGCGCTCGGGGCAAGAAATCCGGCAGCGCCGGCAGGGTCAGACGGGGCGTTTCATCCATGCCGGAAGAAATCGCGGATCAGCGCGATCTGTTCCGCCGCCATCAGCGCAGGCGCGTGGCCAATGCCGGGAAGCTCGACCAGCCTTGCCTTGGGCCCGCGCTCGGTCATGGCGACCGCGTCCTCGTGCCGCAGCAGGTCGGAGTCGGCGCCACGCATCACCAGCGTCGGCGCCTTGATCGCGTCCCAAATGGCCCAAAGGTCGACATCCTTTGGCTCCGTCTGGCGCACCGCGTTGGCGATGCGCGGGTCGTAGTCATAGACATACAGACCGTCGGGCCGGCGCCGCGAGCTCGTAGCGGCAAGCCTGTGCCACTCGCCGTCGCTCAGCGGCCCGAACGGCGCCGCGATGCGCCGGAAATTAGCCTCGAGCGCGGCAAGATCGGGAAAGGCGACGTCGGCCCCGACATACTCGGAGAGGCGCTTCAGCGAGGCGGCGGTGATAAGCGGGCCGACATCATTCAGGACCAGGCGCCGGATCGGCGTCCCCGGCATCGCCGCCAAGAACATCCCGACGATGCCGCCCATCGATGTGCCGACCCAATCGATCTCGGCCAGGTCATATCGGGTCAGAAGCTGCGCCACCGCGCCGAGATAGGTCGGATAGGAATAATCCTCCGCCAGATCGAACCGGTCGCTGGCCCCGCGGCCGGGCATATCGGGGCAGAGGACCGTCGCATCCTCCGACAGCGTTTGGGCCAGGACATCGAAGTCGCGCCCGTTGCGGGTCAGGCCATGGACACAGACGATGGTCCGGCCACCCACGCGCCCCGGCCACACGACGAAGCCCATGCGGTAAAAGCCATGGGGTCCCAGGCAAAGCAGCGCATGCTGGTCCATGCGCGCCAATCTCCCGCAATGGCGGCGCCCGCGCAAGCGATTGCCGCTCCGTTACCGGTGCGGTAGGAACCGCGCTTGCGCAAGGACCAAGGGGATCGAGCGATGGCCGTACGCGGGCCGCTTTCAGGCATTGTCGTGGTCGACTTGTCGCGCATTCTCGCCGGGCCCTATTGCACCATGCTGATGGCCGAGATGGGCGCGCGAATCATCAAGGTCGAGCCGCCCGGAACCGGCGACGACGCCCGCGCCTATGGCCCCTTTCGCAACGGCGCGTCGACCTATTTCGCGTCGGTCAATCGCGGCAAGCAGTCGATCGCACTCGATCTGAAAGCCGCCAAGGACCGCGCGACGTTCGAGCGTCTTCTGGAAAAGGCCGATGTGGTGGTGGAGAATTTCCGGCCCGGCACGATGGAAAAATTCGGCTATGGCTGGGAGAGCCTGCACCCGCGCTATCCGCGCCTCATCTATGCGGCGGCATCGGGATTTGGCCACACCGGCCCCTATTCGCGCCACCCCGCCTATGACATGGTGGTACAGGGGCTGGGCGGCATCATGAGCATCACGGGATATCCCGACGCGCCGCCCGCGAGGGTCGGTATGTCGATCGGCGATATCGGTGCCGGGCTCTATACCGCGATCGCCGTCAATGCCGCGCTCTTCCATCGCGAGCGGACGGGCGAAGCCACCAAGATCGATATCGGCATGCTCGATTGCCAGGTCGCGCTCATGGAAAACGCGGTGATGCGCTATACCGTGATGGGCGAGATACCCGGGCCCTTAGGCGCGCGTCATCCAACCATCACGCCGTTCCAGGCGCTCGCCACCAAGGATGGCAATATCATCATCGCGGCCGGCAATGACGGACTGTTCCAGAAGCTCTGCGCCGCGATGGGGCGCGGCGATCTTGCCACCAACGCGCTTTATGCAAGCAACGACCTTCGGCTCCAGAACCAGCCGCGGCTCCAGGACGATCTCGAGCAGACGTTGAAGCTGAAGACGACTGCCCAATGGATCGCGATCCTGGAGGCAGCCGGAATTCCGTGCGGACCGATCAACAACGTGGCACAGACCTTGGCGCATCCGCAGGTCGAGGCGCGCAACATGCTGATCACGGTCGAGGACAAGGCCGCCGGTACGCTGAAGCTTGCCGGCAACCCGCTCAAAATGTCGGCCTTCGCCGACCCGCCGACGCGAGACCCCGCGCCCGCACTGGACGCCGACCGCGAATCGATCCTGCGCGAACTGGGACTTTAGGGCGAGAGCCAAGGAGGAGACGCGATGCCCGGCAACCGCTTGGAGCCAGTGCTCGATCCGCGCGCGCTGGCGCGCCAGCTCTCGAACAAGCTGCTCATCGACGGCGCGCTGGTGCCGGCGGCCTCCGGCCGCACCTTTCCCGTCATCGATCCGGCGACGCAGGAACATGTCGCCGACGCGGCCGAGGGCGCCGCCGCCGATGTCAATCACGCGGTGCAGGCGGCGGCCAAGGCACAAAAGGCCTGGGCCAAGCTCGCGGCACGCGAGCGCGGGCGGCTGGTGCAGGAGTGCGGCCGGCTCCTCAACGACCATGTCGAGGAATTGGCGCGCCTCATCACGCTCGAGACCGGCAAGGCGATCCGCACCGAAAGCCGTGTCGAGGCCGGGGTGTTCGCGGACGTGCTGGTCTTCTATGGCGGGCTCGGCTCGGAACTTAAGGGCGAAAGCGTGCCGTTCAAGCCGGGCTCCATCACTCTGACCCAGCGCGAGCCTTTGGGCGTGGTGGGCGCGATCATCCCGTGGAACGTCCCGCTGTTGCTGATGGCGCTCAAGATCGCGCCGGCGATGGTCGCGGGAAATGCCGTGGTCGTGAAATCGGCCGAAGAGGCGCCGCTCGCGGTTCTGCGCGCGTGCCAGGTTATGAATCAGGTCCTGCCGCCCGGCATCCTTAACATCCTGTCGGGAGATGGGCCGACCTGCGGCGCGCCCCTCGTGCAGCACAAGGGCGTCGGCAAGGTCACGTTCACGGGCTCGGTCGAGACCGGGAAGATCGTATACGCGGGTGCGGCCGAAAAGCTGATCCCGGTTACGCTCGAGCTCGGCGGCAAGAGCCCGATGATCGTGATGGGCGATGCCGATCTCGACAAAGCGGTCGAAGGCGCGGTCATCGGCATGCGCTTCACCCGCCAGGGGCAAAGCTGCACGGCCGCGAGCCGCATCTTCGTGCAGGAGCCGATCCACGACGCCTTCCTCTCGCGTCTTAAGGCAAAAGTAGACGCGATGAAGATGGGCGATCCGCTCGACGAGGCGACCGACATCGGCTCCATAATCTCGAAGCCGCAATTCGAGAAGGTGCAAGCCTATATCCGGCTGGGCGAGGCGGCGCCTGGCGCGCGGGCGCTGCGCTGCTCCGCCATGCCCGAGGACAAGCGCCTTGCGCGCGGCTATTTCGTGCAGCCGGTGATCTTCACCGGCATCTCGAACGATCATCGGGTCGCGCGTGAGGAGATATTCGGTCCGGTCACCTGCCTCATCCCGTTCAAGGACTATGAGGATGCGATCGCGCAGGCCAACGACACCGAGTACGGGCTTGCGGCGACGATCTGGACCCGCGACCTCAAAACCGCGCTCGACGCGACCCAGCGGCTCGAAGCGGGCTTGGTGCAGGTGAACCAGAACATGGTGGTTCAGGCCAACATGTCCTATGGCGGCGTCAAGCAGTCCGGCCTTGGCAAGGAAGCTTCGCTCGAAGCGATGCTGGAGCACTTCACGCACAAGAAGACGATCATCGTCAATCTGGCCTGATGTTCCGTCTTCGTTGGCTGGCAATCTTCGGACTGGCGGTCGTTGCGCTGCTGGTCGTTGCCGCCGCGTCCGGATTTTTTTGGCTGCGCACGTCGCTGCCGGTGGAGAACGGCGCCCTTGCTCTTGCGGGGCTCCAGGGCACCGTGAGCGTGACGCGCGACCGCTATGCCATTCCCACCATCAAGGCCGAAAGCGAACACGACGCCGATTTCGCGCTTGGCTTCGTCCATGCGCAAGACCGCCTCTTCTCGATGGACATGATGCGGCGCTATGGCGAGGGACGGCTCTCGGAAATTTTCGGCGCGCAAACGCTCGGCATCGACGAGACAATGCGGGTGCTGGGCCTTTATCGTGCCGCCGAGGCGCAATATGCGGTGCTGTCGCCCACGGTGCGCGCGGCTCTCGACGCCTATGCCGACGGCATCAACGCCTACCTCGCGACGCATGAAGGGGCGTGGCCGCCCGAATATTATCTGCTGGGATTCCGACCCGAGCCGTGGCGCGCGGTTGACTCGTTGGTCTGGGAAAAGCTTATGGACCTCGAGCTCAGCGCGAATTTCCGCGCCGAGCTCACGCGGGCACGATTGCTGACGCGGCTATCGCCCAACGATCTGGCCGTGCTTTATCCCGCCTATCCAAAGGACGGTCCGGTGACGCTCGCCGCGGAGCAGGCAATGCTGAAAGGCCTGCCGCTCGATGCTCTTTATGCGGCGCTGCCGGCGAGCGTCGGACCCGAGGCCGCGTCCAACAACTGGGTCGTCGACGGCAAGCATTCGCAATCGGGCAAGCCGCTGCTCGCCAATGACCCGCATCTCGATTATTCGGCCCCCGGCATCTGGTATCTCGCGCGGATCGAGACGCCG
>DATJLY010000456.1:0-9308 GCA_035509095.1 Allostellaceae bacterium
GCACGATCGAGCCCAATGTCGGGCGCGTCCCGGTGCCCGATCCGCGTCTCGAGATCCTGGCGCGGCTCGGCAAATCGGCGAAGATCGTGCCGACGCAGCTCGAATTCGTCGACATCGCGGGCCTCGTGCGCGGCGCCTCGAAAGGCGAAGGACTGGGCAACCAGTTCCTCTCGCACATCCGCGCGGTCGACGCGATCGCGCATGTGCTGCGCTGCTTCGAGGATTCGAACGTGACGCACGTCGAAGGCTCGATCGATCCGGTGCGCGATGCCGAGACGGTCGAGACCGAGCTCATGCTGTCCGATCTCGACAGCCTGGAGCGCCGGGTCGTTGCCGCGGAAAAGCGCGCCCGCGGCGCCGACAAGGCTGCAAGGGCGGAACTCTTGGTCGCGGAAAAGCTGCTCGCGCTGTTGCGCGAGGGCAAGCCCGCCCGGGGCTACGCGGCGTCGGATGACGAAGCGCCGATCCTCGCGTCCTTCCAGCTCATCACCGCAAAGCCCGTCCTTTATGTCGCGAATGTCGAAGAAGCGGCCGCCGCCCAAGGCAACTCGACCAGCGAGCGGGTCGCGGCCTATGCCGCGGCACGAGGGGCCGCGTGCGTGATAATCTCGGCCGCCATCGAGGCCGAAGTGGCGCAGCTTGCCGATCGCGAGGAAAAGGCGCAGTTCCTGGCGACGCTGGGCCTGCCCGAGGCGGGGCTCGATCGCGTGATCCGTGCCGGCTATGGCCTGCTCGATCTTCTCACGTTCTTCACGGTCGGGCCCAAAGAGGCGCGTGCTTGGACCGTGCCGCGCGGCACCCGCGCGCCTCAGGCCGCCGGCGTCATCCACACCGATTTCGAAAAGGGATTCATCCGCGCCGAGACCATCGCGTACGACGATTTCGTCGCCTGCGGCGGCGAGCTCGGCGCCAAGGATGCCGGCCGGATGCGGCTCGAAGGGGCCGACTACGTGGTCGCGGACGGCGATATATTTCATTTTCGCTTCAATGTCTGAGCCTGCGGATCACTGTGGCGCATCAACCCTGTTTCCCGGGCGTGCGCCGTCGCCTATGATCGCCCGAACCCAAACCTAGGAGGGGCACTACATGGGACAGACGATCCAATTGACGGCCAAGGACGGCTTCAAGCTCGGCGCCTACAAGGCTGATCCGGAAGGCAAGCCGCGCGGCGCGGTGGTCGTGATCCAGGAGATTTTCGGCGTCAACCACCACATCAAGGACGTCACCGACCGCTATGCCGCGCTCGGCTATGTCGCGATCGCGCCCCAAGTGTTCGACCGCGCCGAGAAGGATTTCGACGCCGGCTATGACCAGCCCAGCATGGAGCGCGGCCGCGGCGCGCGCGGCAAGATCACCAACGAGCAGCTCCTCATGGACACGCAGGCCGCGATCGACGCGGTGAAGTCCGCGGGCAAGGTCGGCATCGTCGGCTATTGCATGGGCGGCACCGTCGCGTTCCTGTCGGCCTGCAACCTCGACGGGCTGTCAGCGGCGGTGGGCTATTACGGCGGCGGCGTCGCCGCGGCGGCGGACCAGAAGCCGCGCTGCCCGACCATGCTGCATTTCGGCGACCAGGATCAAAGCATCCCGATGGCCGATGTCGAGAAGGTCAAGAAGGCGCGGCCCGAAGTCCCGGTCTATGTCTATCATGCGGGCCACGGCTTCCATTGCGATGAGCGCGCCTCGTTCAGCCCCTTCGCGGCGCAGGTCGCGGGCGGCCGGACGCAGGAGTTCTTCGCCAAGAACATCGGCTGACGCCTACTCGCCGGCGAGGCGGCTCCTTCGCTCGGGAAAGAGTGCCAGGAGCCCCTCGGGCGAGGCGTCGCATCGGCCGCGCTCGGTGACGAGCGCGGTCACCAGCCGGGCCGGCGTCACATCGAACCCATAGTTGGCGGCCGGGCTTTCCCGCGGCGTCACTTGCACGCGCGCGAGGCTGCCGTCGGCGAGCGCGCCGGCGATGTGCGTCACCTCGGCCGGATCGCGTTCCTCGATCGGGATGTCGCGCCCATCGGCGATGGTCCAGTCGATCGACGGCGACGGCAGCGCCACATAAAACGGCACGCCGTTGTCATGTGCGGCGAGCGCCTTCAGATAGGTCCCGATCTTGTTGGCGACATCGCCCGCGGCGGTGGTGCGGTCGGTGCCGACGATGCACAGATCCACCTGGCGCCGCTGCATCAGGTGTCCGCCGGCATTGTCGACGATGACGGTATGCGGCACGCCGTGCTGAAGCAGCTCCCACGCGGTGAGGCTTGCGCCTTGGTTGCGCGGCCGCGTCTCGTCGACCCAGACATGGACCGGGATGCCGCGATCGTGCGCGAGATAGATCGGCGCGAGGGCCGTCCCCCAATCGACGGTCGCGAGCCAGCCTGCGTTGCAGTGGGTCAGGATCTCGACCGGCCCGGCGCGGCTCTTCGCCGCCCACGCGGTCTCGATCAGCGGCAGCCCATGGTCCGCGATCGCGCGGTTCAAGGCCACGTCCTCGTCGGCGATCGCGCCCGCGCGCGCCCAGGCTTGGCGCGCCCGCGCCTCGGGCGCCCGCGCGCGCAACGTGCGCCGCATGTCCTCGATCGCCCAGCGCAGATTGATGGCCGTCGGCCGCGTCGCAAGAAGGGCCGCGCAGGCGGCATCGAGCGAAGCGTCATCGGCCGCGCGCCGCATCGCAAGCGCGACGCCATAGGCGGCGGTGGCGCCAATCAGCGGCGCGCCGCGCACCAGCATCGCGCTGATCGCGTGCGCCGCATCCTCGAGCGTTGCGAGCGTCAGCGTCGCGAATCGATGCGGGAGCTGCGTCTGATCGATGATGCCGACGCCCGACCCGTCCGGCAACAGCCAGATCGTGCGCATGGGCTTTCCGGCAACCTTCACCGGCTTCGCCCCAGCACGCGGCCCGCAACCGCGTCAAGCGTCGCGACGATTGTCGGGTCGCGTGCCTCGGGCGCCGTGATGAGCGCGTGATCAAGCGCATGGCGGCAGCCGGCGGCGCAGTCCTGATCGTCGGCGATGCGCGGCACTGCGGCGGCGATGAGGCCCTTGGCGTGCTCGGCGTTCTCGAGAAGCACGGAGACCACCTGCTGCACCGTGACGTGGTCGTGATCGGGATGCCAGCAGTCGAAATCGGTGACCATCGCGATCGTCGCGTAGCAAAGCTCGGCTTCGCGGGCGAGCTTTGCCTCCGGCATGTTGGTCATGCCGATCACGTCGCAGCCCCACGCGCGATAGAGGTTGCTCTCGGCAAGCGAGGAGAATTGCGGCCCCTCCATCACGATATAAGTACCGCCGCGCCGCACCGGGATGCCGAACGCGTCCGCCGCCGCGGCGAGCCGGTCGCCAAGGCGGCGGCACACGGGATGCGCCATCGAGACATGCGCGACGCATCCCGATCCGAAGAACGTCTTTTGGCGCGCGAAGGTGCGGTCGATGAACTGGTCCACCAGCACGAAGCTGCCCGGCGGCAGGTCGGATTTCAGCGACCCCACCGCGGACAGCGACAAGAGATCGGTGACGCCGACGCGCTTCAGGGCGTCGATATTGGCGCGGTAATTGATTTCGGTCGGCGGGATGCGATGACCCCGGCCGTGGCGCGGCAGGAACACGATATCGACGCCGCCCAGCCGCCCGAAGCAGAGTGCGTCGGATGGCTCGCCGAAGGGCGAATCGACCCGTCGCCACTCGACATTGCTCATGCCCTCGATCTGGTAGAGTCCGCTGCCGCCGATGACGCCGATGACCGACTTCGCCATGGCGGCAGTCTCGTCTCGCCGGCAAGTCGTGGCAATCGCCTTTTTGGCCTGGAGGGAGCAAAGGATGAATGGAACGCATCGTTTTTCGCGGCGCCTTTACGGCGTCCTCTGCGGTGCGATGCTTCTTCTGCTCGTCGCGCCGGCCTCGGCGCAGCAGGCCTATACCGGCGCCGCGGCCGTCATCCGCTCCGAGACCGATGGCGCACCTCAGGAGCTGCCGGCAACCTTGCTGCGGCCCAATGGCGCGGGCCCGTTTCCGGCGATCGTGATCCTGCACGATTGCAGCGGCCTTGGCGCTCGCTCGAGCGGCGCCCCGATGCGATGGGGCGCGGTCCTTGCGGCAGAGGGCTATGTCGTGCTGATCCCCGACAGCTTTGCGCCGCGCGGCTATCCCGACGGCGTCTGCACCGCGCCGCCGAGCGCGCAGCTTCAAAAGACCCTGCCGCGCGTGCGGGCGGGCGACGCCTATGCGGCGCTCGCATTGCTGCGGTCGCTTCCCTATGTCGATGGCCGTCATGTCGGCATCATGGGCGGATCGCATGGCGGCACCTCGACGCTCCAAACTCTGGTGAAGCCGGTCGAACCCGCGCTGGCGTCGCAACGCGCCGACGGCTTCGCGGCCGGCGTCGCGCTCTATCCCGGCTGCGCGGCGCCCTTTGGCGCCTGGTCGATCGTGCGCGCGGACGGTCAGCGCGGGCCGGTGACGCAGTTCAACGGCATCTATGTGCCGTTGGCGCCGCTTTTCATCCTCATAGGTTCCGATGACGACTGGACCCCGGCCGAGCATTGCCGTGTCATGGCCGAGCGCGCCGCCGCCCAAGGCTTTCCGGTGAGCATCAAGATCTATCCCGGCGCCTGCCATTCCTTCGACAACGACCGGCCACGCCGCTATGTCGAGGCGCGCAACAACGCAAATCAGCCCGACGGCCACGGCGCCACGACCTGCGGGGATCCCGCCGCGTGGGCCGACGCCATTGTCCAGGTCAAATCCTTCTTCGCGGCAAGGCTCAAAGGGAAGACATGACCCGATCGTGGTTGCGTCGCGCGGGCCGAAGCCTATAGGCTCGGCCGCCATGACCAGCGCTCTCTTTTCCCCGATCGCCTTGCGCGGGCTCACGCTCGCCAATCGCATCGTCATCTCGCCCATGTGCCAGTACAGCGCCGACGACGGCAGCGCCACCGACTGGCACGTGCAGCATCTTGGCCTGTTGTCCCACGTGGGCGCCGGGCTCGTCGTGATCGAGGCGACCGGGGTCGAGCGCGAAGGGCGCATCACGCCGGGCTGTCTTGGCCTCTATTCCGATGCCAACGAGACGGCGCTGGCGCGGGCGGTGCAGTCCTATCGCCGTTGGTCGAAGACCCCGATCGGGATTCAGCTTGCCCATGCCGGGCGCACGGCGTCGGCAAGCCGTCCCTGGGAGGGCGGCAAACCGCTGCGCCAGGATCAAGGCGCATGGCAGACCGTGGCGCCCTCGGCGATTCCGTTCGACCAAGGCTGGCACACGCCCAAGGCGCTCACCCGCGGCGAGATCGAGCGGATTGTCGGCGCCTTTGCCTTGGCCGCGCGCCGTTCCGCGCGCATCGGACTCGACGAGGTCGAGCTTCACGTCTCGCACGGCTATCTCATGGCGGAGTTCCTGTCGCCGCTCTCGAACCATCGCGAGGACGAGTATGGCGGCAGCCTCGAGAACCGGATGCGGTTCGTGCTGCAGGTCGCCGAAGCGGTGCGCGCGGAATGGCCGTCCGACCGCGCGATGGGCGCGCGCATCACCGCGACCGATTGGGTCGAGGGCGGCTTCACGGTCGACGAGGCGATCGTGCTGTCGCGCGCCTTGAAGGAGCGGGGCTGCGATTTCGTGTGCGTGTCGTCGGGCGGCGGCGCGGGCGGCATCCGGACGCCGACGTCGCCCGGCTATCTGCTTCCCTATGCGGAGCGCGTCCGCAAAGAAGCGGGCGTCGCGACCCGCGCGGTCGGCATGATCGTGACCCCGGCCCAGGCCGAGGCCGCCATCGCCGCGGGGCAGGCCGACATGATCGCGATGGCGCGCGCCATTCTCGACGATCCGCGCTGGGGCTGGCACGCCGCCCTGGCGCTCGACGCCAAGGTCGCCTATCCGCCGCAATATGACCGCGTGCGCGCCGAGCTATGGCCCGGCTTGAAGCTGGCGCATCCGCAATAGTCCGGGCCGGCCCCGCTCAGGGGCGCCGTTACGCGTGGCCGTGAATGTCGGCCCAGATCTTGCGCTTGGCGGCATAGAGCACGCCGGTCATCACCAGCAGGAACAACAGCACTTTGGCGCCGGTCTCTTTGCGCTCTTCCATCTTGGGCTCGGCCGCCCAGGCGAGGAACGTCGTGACGTCGTGCGCCTCTTGCGGGAGGGTCGCCTTGGTGCCATCGGCAAAGGTCACCGAATCGTCGGTCAAAGGCTGCGGCATCGCGATCTGGTGGCCGGGGAAGAATTCGTCATACTGCATCCCGTCATTCATCTTGAACCCGGATGGCGGGTTCTCGAACCCGGTCAGGATGCCGTAGACGTAATCGGCGCCGCCCGCGCGCGCCTTGACGATCAGCGACAGATCGGGCGGCAGCGCGCCGTTGTGGGCGGCGCGGGCTGCCTGCTCGTTGGGATAAGGGGCAACGAATGCGTCGGCCGGCTGGGCCGGACGCTGGAACATCTCGCCCTGATCGTTGGGGCCGCCGGTCGTCTGCTTTTGCGCCGCGATCGCCTTGATCTGGTCCTCGGAATAGCCCAGCGCGGAGAGATCGCGGTAATGCAGCAGGTTCATCGAGTGGCAGTTCGAGCAGACCTGGTCATAGATCTCGAAGCCGCGTTGGAGCGCCGCGCGGTCGAACGTGCCGAAGATGCCGTCAAACGACCAGCTGGGATGGGGCAGCGGCGGCTCGGATTCGTCCTGGGCGAAGGCCGGCATGGCGAAGGCGAGGGCCGCGGCGGCGGCGAGCGCAAGGCGGCGCATCAATGTCTCCCCATCGCGGCGCTGGCGGGCGCGGGCGCCGCCGGATGCTTCTTCAAGACCGCTTCGGCGATGCTGGTCGGCAGCGGGAGCGGCCGCTCGAAGATGCCGATGAGCGGCATCAGGATGTAGAAGTGCAGGTAGAAGTAGATGGTCGCGAGCCGCCCCTCGATCACATAGATGCCTTCGGGCCGATGCGCGCCCACCCATCCGAGGACGAGGCAGTCGAACACCAGAACCCAGAAGACCCACTTGTAGACCGGACGGAAGAACGCGCTGCGCACGCGCGATGTGTCGAGCCACGGCACCAGGAACAGAGTGATGATCGACCCGAACATGGCGCAGACGCCCAAGAGCTTGTTCGGGATCGACCGCAGGATCGCGTAGAACGGCAGAAAGTACCATTCCGGCACGATCTCGGGCGGCGTCTGAAGCGGGTTCGCCTGGATATAGTTCTGCGGGTCGCCCAGAAGGTTCGGCCAGTAGAACACCAGGAGCGCATAGATGATGAGGAACACGCCGAGCCCGAACGAATCCTTGATCGTGTAGTAGGGGTGGAACGGGATGCTGTCCTGCGGCCCCTTGCGGTCGATGCCCAACGGATTGTTGGAGCCGTGCTGATGCAGCGCGATGAGGTGCAGTATCACCACGCCGACGATGATGAAGGGCAGCAGGTAGTGGAGCGAGAAGAACCGGTTGAGGGTCGGATTGCCGACCGCGAACCCGCCCCATAGCCAGGTGACGATGTCGCTGCCGACGCCGGGAAAGGCCGAGAACAAATTGGTGATGACCGTGGCGCCCCAATAGCTCATCTGTCCCCACGGCAGCACATAGCCCATGAACGCCGTCGCCATCATCAGCAGCAGGATGACGACGCCCAGCATCCACAAAAGCTCGCGCGGTTCCTTGTAGGAGCCGAAATAGAGCCCGCGGAAGATGTGGATATAGACGACGATGAAGAACAGCGACGCGCCGTTCATGTGGATGTAGCGGATGAGCCAGCCCCAGGGCACGTCGCGCATGATGCGCTCGACGGAATTGAACGCGTCGTTGACGTTGGGGTCGTACTGCATCGCGAGGAAGATGCCGGTCGTCATCATGATCACGAGCGTGATCCCGGCAAGCGACCCGAAATTCCACCAATAGCTGAGGTTGCGCGGCGTCGGATACTCGTTCAGCTCGTGCTGCATGAAGGTGAACATCGGCAGCCGATGATCGATCCACCGGACGATCTTGCTCTGCGAGACCGGCTTGCCGTGCGTCGCCTGATTTGCCATCTCGAGACCTCCCCTAGATCTGCTCGACGTCGTTGAGGTCGAAGGTCGAATTGGGGGGATCCTCGCCGATCCGGATGGTGGTGTCGTTGAGATAGTGGTGCGGCGGGACCGGCAGGTTATAGGGCGCCGGCACGCCCTGGAACACGCGCGCCGCAAGGTCGTAGCGCGAGCCGTGACAGGGGCAGAAATATCCGCCGAGCCAGCCCGGGCCTTCGCTGCCGGGCTGCGGCTGGAATTCCGGGATGCAGCCGAGATGGGTGCAGATGCCGACCACGACGAGGATCTCCGGCTTGACCGAGCGGTGCCAGTTCTTCGCGTAATCGGGCTGCTGCAGCACTTCGGAATTGGGATCGCGAAGCTGCGCCGTTTCCTTCGGGTCCTGCAGCGTCTTCAGCTCGTCCGCGGTGCGATGGGCGATGAACACCGGGTGCGAGCGCCACAGCACCACGATCTGCTGCCCCGGCGCGACCTTCGAGATATCGACATCGATGGGCGCGCCCGCGGCAAGGGTGTCTTGCGCCGGCTGCATGCTGTCGATGAAGGGCCAGGCGGTACAGATCACACCGATGCCGGCCATGGCGCCGGCGGTGAGGGTCAGGAAATCACGGCGGCTCTCGCCCTCGTGCGAATGCACGTCGGCCGGTCCGGGCTGAACCGTGTCTGTCATGAATTTCCCCTCTTGCCTCGCGTCCCCGGATTCCCGCGCTCGGCTTCCCGGACGATGCGGTTGACAGCGACCCTAACCTCTCGCAATCGCGCGTTTTATGCGACATCCTGCCGCACGGAATCTGCGGCAACCCTGGTCGAGCCTATTAGACGATCGCCGTACCCCGTTGCAAAGTCGGATATGCTGTCGCCCGCGATGCGGCTTGCCTTGTTCGAGCCCGATATCCCGCAGAACGCCGGCGCGCTCCTGCGGCTGGGCGCCTGCCTCGGGGTCGCGATCGACATCATCGAACCTGCCGGCTTCGTGCTCGACGACCGGCGGCTGCGGCGCGCGGGACTCGACTACATCCCGCGCGCGGTCTGGGCGCGGCACGACTCGTGGGCGCGGTATCTCGCGGCGCGGGGGGAGGGACGGCTGCTGCTGCTGACGGTACGGGGGGATGTGCCTTATCATCGCTTCGCCTTCCGCGGCGACGACACGCTGCTGCTGGGTCGCGAATCGGCCGGCGTGCCGGATTTCGTCCACCGGGAGGCCGATGCCCGTCTTCGCGTGCCGATGCGCGCCGGGTCCCGGTCGCTGAACGTGGCGACGGCGGCGGCTCTGGTGCTGGGCGAGGCGCTGCGCCAGACCGGTCTTTTGCCGGGCGAA
>DATJLY010000457.1:0-5541 GCA_035509095.1 Allostellaceae bacterium
CGCGTGCTGCGCCAGCTCACCGCGTCGAGCACCGCCTCCTCGTCCTTCAGCGCGAAATAGAGATGGCCCGAAGAGGGACGCCTGAGGCCGGAGATCTCGCCGCGCACGCGCACATAGGGGAAGGCCTGCTCGACCGTGCGCTTCAGCAGGAGCGCGATCTCGCTGACCGTGTATTCGGGGAGGTTGATTGTGGGGGTTTGCGGCATCGCCCGCTATGATAGGCCGGCGCGCGAGGGAGAGCGAAGGGGCATGCGGATTCTCGTCATCGGCTCGGGCGGGCGCGAGCACGCGCTCGCCTGGGCGATCGCGGCCTCGCCGCTGGCCGATGCGCTCTATTGCGCGCCCGGCAATCCCGGCATCGCCGAGGACGCGACCTGCGTCGCGATCGCGCCGACCGATATCGCCGGCATCATCGATTTCTGCACGCGCGAGCGCATCGATTTCGTCGTGGTCGGGCCAGAGGCGCCGCTGACCCTGGGCCTTGTCGACCGGCTCGAAGCGGCGGGCATCGCCGCCTTCGGCCCCGGCGCGGCGGCAGCGGCGCTTGAAGGATCGAAAGGCTTCACCAAGGATTTGTGCGCGCGCCACGGCATCCCGACCGCCGCCTATCGCCGCTTCCGCGACTCGGGCGCGGCGCGCGCCTATGCGCGCGAGAAAGGCGCGCCGATCGTCGTCAAGGCCGACGGGCTCGCCGCCGGCAAGGGCGTGACGGTGGCCACAAGCCTCGCCGAAGCGCTTGCCGCGATCGACGAGGCGCTCGATCGGAACCGGTTCGGCGCGGCCGGCGCCGAGATCGTGATCGAGGATTTCCTCGCGGGCGAAGAGGCGAGCTTTTTCGCGCTGGTCGATGGCGAGACCGCGCTGCCCCTGTCCTCGGCGCAGGACCACAAGCGCGTCGGCGACGGCGACACCGGTCCCAATACCGGCGGCATGGGCGCCTATTCGCCCGCGCCATGCCTTACGCCCGCGCTCTCGGAAGAGGTGATGGCGCGGATCATCCGGCCGACCGTCGCCGCGATGGCGGCCGAGGGGCGGCCTTATAAAGGCGTGCTCTATGCCGGGCTGATGCTCACGGAAAAAGGGCCGCAGCTCATCGAATACAATGTGCGGTTCGGCGATCCCGAGTGCCAGGTGCTGCTGCCGCGCCTCAAAAGCGACCTGTTGCCGGCGCTCATCGCGTCGCGCGACGGCGTCCTGAAGATGTTCGACCTCCGGTGGGAGGACGAGACGGCTCTGTGCGTCGTGCTGGCGGCCAAGGGCTATCCCGGAGAGCCCGTGCGCGGCAGCGAGATTCGCGGTCTGGCCGAAGCGGCATCCGATCCCGACATCGCCATTTTCCATGCCGGCACCCGGCGCGAGGGCAGCCGGCTGCTGGCCGACGGCGGCCGGGTGCTGAACGTGGTCGCGCGCGGGCGGACCGTCGGCGAAGCCCAGCGCCGCGCCTATGAAGCGGTCGACCGTATCGATTGGCCCGGCGGCTTCTGCCGCCGCGACATCGGCTGGCGCGCGGTGCGGAAAGGCTAACGCCGCGCGGCGAAAAAGCGGCGCAGCAACGCGGCGGCGGCACCTTCCTCGATGCCGCCCACAACGTCGGGGCGATGATGGCAGGTCGGCTGCGAGAAGAAGCGCGGACCATGTTCAACCGCGCCGCCTTTGGGGTCATAAGCGCCGAAATAAAGCCGCCGCACCCGCGCCAACGAGATCGCCGCCGCACACATCGCGCAGGGCTCGAGCGTCACATAGAGGTCGCAATCATCGAGTCGCGGACGGCCGAGCGACGCGGCGGCAGCGCGAATCGCGATCATCTCGGCATGCGCGGTCGGATCGCGGCCCGCCTCGACGCGATTGCCCGCGACGGCGATGACGGCGCCGGTCGCGGCATCGATCACGACCGCGCCCACCGGCACCTCGCCCGCCTCCAGCGCGAGCGCGGCCGCCGCAAGCGCCTGCGTCATGGGCGATGTCGTCATGGATCGCGCCTCCCGCGCTTGCTAGATTGCGCAAGCATGGCACAACCGGTCATCGGCCTCACCCTCGATCGCGAGCCGCCGGGCGGCTATTCCAAGACCCATCCCTGGTACGCGCTGCGCGAGAATTACTGCGCGGCGATCGTCGCGGCGGGAGGCCTGCCGATCCTTCTGCCGCACGAGCCCCAATCGGCCGACGCCTATCTCACGCTGATCGACGGCCTTGTCGTGACGGGCGGCGCGTTCGACGTGGCGCCGGAGCTGTTCGGCGCCGCGGGCCGGCATGCGAGCGTCACGACCAAGGACCGCCGCACCGCGTTCGAGCTGGCGATCACCCGCGCCGGCATGGCGCAGGATCGGCCCGTCCTGGGCATCTGCGGCGGCCAGCAGCTCCTCAACGTCGCGCTGGGCGGCACCTTGGTGCAGCACATCCCCGACGAGGTGCCGGGCGCCTTGGCGCACGAGCAGCCCAATCCCCGCACCGAGCCGGGCCACGTCGTGCGTATCGCGCGCGGGACGCTGCTCCATCGCGTCACCGCGGCAGACGAGCTTGCGGTCAACAGCGCGCATCACCAATCGGTAAAGGAGCCGGGCCCCGGGATCGTGATCGACGCGGTAGCGCCCGATGGCGTGATCGAAGGGATCGAGGATCCGCGCCGGCGCTTTTGCCTCGGCGTGCAGTGGCACCCCGAATACCATTTGAGCGAGGGCGACCGGCGCATCTTCGCCGCCTTCATCGCGGCCTGCGACTGAACCCATGCCGGACGGCGAGCGCATCGCCAAGCTGATCGCGCGGGCAGGCCTTTGTTCGCGCCGCGCGGCGGAGCTTTTGGTCCGGGAAGGCCGCGTGATGCTCAACGGCACGGTGCTGGAGAGTCCGGCGGTGACCGCCACCGCCGAAGACGACGTCCGGGTCGACGGCAAGCCGCTCCCAAAAGCCGAGCCGGCGCGGCTCTGGCGCTATCACAAGCCGGCGGGCCTCATCACCACCCACCGCGACGAGCGCGGCCGCGACACGGTGTTCGCGCATCTGCCCAAGGAATTGCCGCGCGTCGTGTCGGTCGGGCGGCTCGACCTCACCTCCGAAGGGCTCCTGCTGCTGACCAATGACGGCGAGCTCGCACGCAAGCTCGAGCTGCCGGCGCGCGGCTGGATCCGGCGATACAAGGTGCGCGTCCACGGCACGCCCGAGCCCGAGCGGCTCGCGGCGCTTGCGCGCGGCATCAAGATCGCCGGAATCGCCTATGGCCCGATCCACGCGACGCTCGAGCGCCAGCAAGGCGCCAACGCCTGGCTCGGCGTGAGCCTCGCCGAAGGCAAGAACCGCGAGGTGCGGCGCGTCCTCGACCATCTGGGGCTCGAGGTGAGCCGGCTGATCCGGCTCTCCTACGGGCCGTTTCAGCTCGGGCATCTCGAGAAGGGCGCGACAGCGGAGGTGCCGCGCCGCGTGATCGCCGAGCAGCTTGGGTCCGATGCGCATCATCGCCGGCAAGCATCGCGGCAGAGCGCTTGAGGCGCCGCCGGGGATCGCCGTGCGCCCCACCGCCGAGCGGGCGCGCGAAGCCTTGTTCGACATCCTTGCACATGGGCGATTTTCCGAAGGGCCGGCGTGCGAGGACGCGCTGGTCCTCGACGCGTTCGCCGGCACCGGTGCCTTGGGCCTCGAGGCGTTGTCGCGCGGTGCGCGCTTTGCGACCTTCCTCGAGCGGAGCCGCGAGGCGCGTCAAGCGCTCGAGCGCAATATCAAGGCGCTGGGCGAATCGCAGCGCGCGCGCGTGGTCGCCGCCGATGCGCTCGCCCCGCCGCGGGCCGCGACGCCCAGCGACCTCGCATTCCTCGACCCGCCTTATGGCGAAGACGTCGCCGGCGCGGCGATCGTGGCGCTTGCCGAGGCGGGCTGGCTTGCCGCAGAGGCGCTCGTGGCGATCGAGCTGCCGGCGCGGCAGAATTTTTCGCCGCCGCCCGGATTTGCGAGGCTCGACGCGCGCCGCTACGGCGCCGCCCGGATCGAGTTTCTGCGCCGGCTTCCCCCAAACCATGCTATGTGACACTCAGGGAAAGGAAACGAAGCATGAGACAAGGGTCACTTTCATTGGCGCTCGCGCTGGGCCTCGTCGCGGCGCCGGCGGCGGCGCAGCAATTCTCGGCCGACATCGTCTCGACCGGCATGCCGGGGGCGGGGCCGTCGAAGATCTATGTTTCCGACGGCAAGCTTCGGATGGAGAGCGGCCACGGCACCATGCTCGCCGATGCCAAGGCCAACACCGCCTATATGCTGATGCCGCAGCAGAAGATGTACATGGACATGGGCGAACACGGAAATTTCGCGGAAATGTTCATGCCGACCAATGTCGACGACCCGTGCCCGGAATGGCAAAAGGCGGCGCGCGCCGCGCAGCCGGACGCCGCCGCCTGGACCTGCTCGCGCGTCGGCGACGACACGGTCGGCGGACGCAGCGTCGTCAAGTACCAGGCCGCGGCGAATGACGGCATCACCCATTATGCGTGGCTCGATCCCAAGCTCCGCATCATCATCAAGACCCAGGATTCGAACGGCAACAGCATGGAGCTTCAGAACATCAAGGAAGGGGCGCAGCCCGCGACCTTGTTCGTGCTGCCGGCCGACTATCGCAAGTTCGACATGCAACAGATGAGACAGCAACAGCAAGAAGGGCAGTGACGGGGCGGCGGCGCCGCCAAGGCCCACGCAAAACGGGAGGAAACCATGGCGCGAATCATCGGTGCCGCGGGCGCGCTCGCGGCGTTTGTCGTCCATGCGGCATCGGCGGTCGCAGCCGATCCCATCAAGATCGGCTTTTCCTGCGAAGAGAGCGGCGGCAGCGCGATCAGCGGGAAGCAGTTCCTCCTGACCGCGCAGATCTGGGCCGACGACGTCAACGCCAAAGGCGGGCTTCTGGGGCGCAAGGTCGAGCTCATCCATTACGACGACCAGAGCAACCCCGCGCTTTTGCCGGGCATCTACACGAAGCTTCTCGACGTCGACAAGATCGACCTCGTGGTCTCATCCGGCACCAATTACAGCTCGGCCGCCATGCCGGTGCTGATCCGGCACAACGTCATGGTGCTCGACACGTTGTCGCTCGCGGTCAATGACGAGTTCCATTATCCGCGCTTCTTCCAGACCATGCCCTATGGCCCCGACGGCAAGGCCGCGATCTCGGCGGGCTATTTCGCGGCGGCGATGACCATGGACCCGAAGCCCAAGACGGTCGCGATCACGGGCGCCGACGCCGAATTCTCGAAGAACGCGATCGACGGCGCCAAGAAGCATATCGCGGCCGACGGGCTTCAGATCGTCTATGACCGCACCTATCCGCCCAACGAGATCGACTTCGCGCCGATCGTGCGCTCGATCAAGGCGGCCAATCCGGACCTCGTGTTCGTCGCCTCCTATCCGCAGGACAGCGCCGGCATGCTGCGCTCGGTCCAGGAGCAGGGCCTTGCCGCCAAGATGTTCGGCGGGCCGATCATCGGTCTCCAATACGGCGCCATCAAGCAGCAGATGGGCGAGCGCATGAACGGCATCGTCGATTACGAGCTGTTCGTGCACGAG
>DATJLY010000458.1:0-4350 GCA_035509095.1 Allostellaceae bacterium
AAGCCCTCGATGTCGGCCTTGACGAAATCGAGCCGCGCGAGGCCGAGCGCCGCCACCGCGTCGTCCAGCGTCGCGACGCCGACCGCCTCGGTCTCGGCCGCCGCCGCCGTGCCGGCGCCGAGATGGGCAAGGCCGAAGCCATAGCTGCCCGACCGCTTCACCGGCACGGTCAGGATGGCGATGCCGGCGCGCTCGCCGAGCGCCAGCGGCATGATCGCGACGTTGCGGATGCGGTTGGCGCGAAGCGCCGCGCGCAAAATCGCGCGCGCGTAGGAGCCCGGCTCGAACGCATAGACGAAGCCGCGCGGCGCGAGCTTCGCGAACAGCTTGGTGAATTGCCCCGCATGTGCGCCGACATCGAACACCACGGCATCGTCGGGGATGACCGGGCGCAGCACCGGCACGAGCTCGCGGTGATGCTGCTTGAAGACCGCCTTGAAGAGATGGGCGAGAAAACCGGGATTGAGCCGGAAGCGATAATATCGCGCGCTCATCCCATCGATTTTCTGAGCCCTTCGTCGAGCTTGTCGAGGAAGTCGGTCGTGTTGAGCCACGGCTCGTTGGGGCCGATGAGCAGCGACAGGTCGCGTGTCATATGGCCCGCCTGGACCGTGTCGATGCAGACCTTCTCGAGCGTCGTCGCAAAGCGCGTCACGTCCGGCGCCTTGTCGAACTGTCCGCGATAGGCCAAGCCCCGCGTCCAGGCGAAGATCGACGCGATCGGGTTGGTCGAGGTGGTCTTGCCCTGTTGATGCTGACGATAATGGCGCGTCACCGTGCCGTGCGCCGCCTCGGCTTCGATGGTCTTGCCGTCGGGCGTCATCAGCACCGACGTCATGAGCCCCAGCGAGCCATAGCCCTGCGCCACCACGTCCGACTGCACGTCGCCGTCATAGTTCTTGCAGGCCCAGACGAAATTGCCGTTCCATTTGAGCGCGGCGGCCACCATGTCGTCGATGAGGCGGTGCTCGTAGGTGAGGCCCTTTTCCTTGAAGGTCTTGGCGAACTCGCGATCGAACACGGCCTGGAAGATATCCTTGAAGCGGCCGTCATAGACCTTGAGGATCGTGTTCTTGGTCGAGAGATAGACCGGGAATCCCCGCATCAAGCCGTAATTGAAGCAGGCGCGCGCGAACCCCGTGATCGATTCGTCGAGGTTGTACATGCTGAGCGCGATGCCGGCCTCGGGGAAATCGAACACGTCATAGACGACCGGTTTGCCGCCGGTCGGCGTGAAGGTGAGGGTGAGCTTGCCGGCGCTCGGCACCAGGATGTCGGTCGCGCGGTACTGATCGCCATAGGCATGGCGGCCGATCACGATCGGCGCGGTCCAGCCGGGCACGAGGCGCGGCACGTTTTGGCACACGATCGGCTCGCGGAAGATGGTGCCGCCCAGGATGTTGCGGATCGTGCCGTTGGGCGAGCGGTACATCTTCTTGAGATTGAATTCCTTCACCCGCGCCTCGTCGGGCGTGATGGTGGCGCACTTGACGCCGACGCCGTATTTCTTGATCGCGTTCGCGGCGTCGATCGTGATCTGGTCATCGGTCTTGTCGCGCGCCTCGATCCCGAGATCGAAATAGACGAGATCGATGTCGAGATAGGGCAGGATGAGCTTGTCCTTGATGTACTGCCAGATGATGCGCGTCATCTCGTCGCCATCGAGCTCGACGACGGGGGTCGCCACCTTGATCTTCGCCATGTGCTTGGGATTCCTCTGAACGCGTCAACGCGCCTAGGAGCGCGACCATAGCATCTGGCGCCGGAGGTTCAAGCCCGCCCCCCGTGAGTCGCGCGGCCGCGTTGCGGCGCCGGCTCAGGCCAGGTTCGGCGCCGCGGGCACCGCCGCCTCGGGCATCTGCGCGAGCGCCGGCAGGACCTCCTCGACGGTGCTCACGACGCGAAAGAAATGCCGTACTTCGCGGCCGGCGAATCCGTTCGTCACCGCGTGATCGACGAGTTCCAGAAGCGGCGCCCAATAATTCCCGACATTGACGACGATGATCGGCTTGTCGTGAAGGCCGAGCTGTTTCCAGGTCAGGATCTCCATCGTTTCGTCGAGCGTGCCGAGGCCGCCGGGCAGGGTCACGAACGCATCCGACAGCTCGAACATGCGGCGCTTTCGGATGTGCATGTCGTCGACCAGGATCATCTCGGTCAGACCGCCGTGTCCAACCTCGCGGTCGTGCAGATGATGCGGGATGATCCCGGTCACGCGCCCGCCCGCGGCAAGCGCCGCGTCGGCCATCAATCCCATGAGCCCGACCCGCCCGCCGCCATAGACGAGGCCGATGCCGGCCTTGGCGAAAATCGTGCCAAGCCGGGTCGCCGCGGTGCGATACGCTTCGTCGACGCGTGCCGATGAACCGCAATAAACGCAAATTGTCTTTACTGAAGCCATTCCACTTTTCCTTGAACCAACAGGTTTGTTCCCTCTTAAGTTAGGTACGAAATCACGTTGCCGACATTGCCCGTTCCGGGCGATCGGGTATAACAGCCGCGGCCATGCAGCGGAATTTCTGGATCGTGGCGGCGGTGGTGGCGATTGTCGCTGCCGTCGCTGTCGGGATGCTGGTGCCTCGCAAGTCCGAGGCTCCCGCCCCCGCCGCCGTGGCCTCTCACGAGGAGGCGCAAAAGCCGCCGGCACCGCCGCCGCCCGCTACAACGGCGCCGAGCTTCGACGCGTTCCGCGTCGGGCCCGATGGAACCGCGGTCATCGCCGGCCGGGCCGAGCCGGGCGCCAACGTGACCGTGCTCGACAACGGCAAGCCGGTGGGTCAGGTGACCGCCGACGCCAACGGGCAATGGGTGCTTCTGCCGCACGATCCGCTCGCGCCGGGGGCGCAGCAGCTCAGCCTTTCCGCCACCGCGCCGGGCACGAGCGTCGCGCAGAACTCTGCCAACAGCCTCGCCGTCGTGGTTCCCGACCATCCAACCGCGGCGCCGCCGGTGGCCGTGCTGTTGCCGCAAGGGCAGGGGCAGGCCAAGGCGCTTGGGACGCAAGGCGCGGGGCGGCTCGTGCTCGACATGGTCGAATACGATGCGAACGGGCACACGATCCCAAGCGGCTCGGCCGCCGCCGGCACCACCGTCACCATTTTCGTCAACGACCATCAGGTGGCGACCGCGACCGCGGCGCCCGACGGCACCTGGTCGTCCGATCTCGGCGACGGCATCCCCGTCGGGCGCTATCTCCTGCGCCTGGTCGACGGCGGTGACGAGGTCGCGCTCGAGCTGCATCGCGCCGCGCCCGGCGAGCTTGCCGCCGGCGACTATTTCGCGGTGATACCGGGGAACACGCTGTGGCACTTCGCCCAGCGCGCCTATGGCAACGGGTTGCGCTACGTCGAGATCTATCGCGCGAATCCGGGCCGGATCGGCAACCCGGACCTGATCTATCCCGGCCAGTTGCTGGCGCGCCCCGCCAAGACCGCGGAGCACTAAAGGATCTTCCCGTCGAATGCCGGCCGGGCCTGCCGGTCCTCGATCTCGACCACCCAGAGATCGGGATCGCGTCCCACTTGGCGCGCGATATAGGTGTCGGCGTCGGCCTCGCTCACCGGCGCGGCGCCCGTTCCGCGAAACCAGGCCCGCGCCCCATCAGGCGCCCGCGTCTCGGCGAGCACGGTGAAGCCACCGTCAAGCGCGTTCATCTTGATGAGGATCGTGCCGGCGTCCCCATCGCCGCGCCGCACCACCGCGACCGGCACGGCGCGAAGCCCGCAGAGCCGCACCGCGGCCTGGACGGCGAGGCTGGTCTTGAGCCGCGCCTCCGTCATGCGCGGCCCGGATCAGTCCGGCGGCAGGACGAATTTCTGCGTAAGGGTCCGGCCGCGCTTGACCGCGAGGTGACGGACACGCCACTGGCGATAGCAAATCCACGCGAAATCGGCGGATATGACGATAAGCGCGAAGAACAGTATCCACAACAAGCCGGCCATCGGTCAGCGCCCTTCATAGGCCCTGATTACTCCCCCGCCGTAGGAACGATTGCCGCGCCCACTTTATTCCCTGACAAATGGTGCGACCGCCGGTCACACCTGCTGCACCGCCGAAAGCAGCCAGAGCCCGCCCGGACTGCGCACGAAAGTCCAGATCTCGGCCGCTTCGACTGGCCGGTGCGGGTCACCCGATACGACCGCATCGGGCGCGCCGGGCGGCCGGTCCGTGCGGATCGTGTAGTCGATGGCGCGCCAGCGCAGATAGCAGGTGGCGTAGTGGAATTGTCCCTCGTCCCAGGTCTCGCGTGGATCGCCCTGCACGAGCTCGACCTGGTCCACGATGTTGCGGACGCCCTGGCTTTCATTCTCGGCGAGCTGCTCGGAGAAATAGGACAGCATCTCGGGCGTC
>DATJLY010000459.1:0-23126 GCA_035509095.1 Allostellaceae bacterium
TGTCACGCCGCCGTTGCCGGACGTTATCGTCAATGCGCCACCAGCCGCGCTCACGTCCCCGAGAGTGATGAGGGCATTCGTGGTCTTGAGCGTCGTGGCGCCGGCCGCGATCGTCACCGCGCCCTGATAGTCCTGTACGCCAGATGTCGTGATCGCGCTGGCGTTGACGCCCAGGGCCGCACCTCCCGACACGGTCAGGCTTCTCAGCGCCGTGGTCGTGCCCACGCTACTGGCGAAGCTCGTTGTGCCTGGTGCGTTCACGACCAGCCCGAACGCGCCATTCACAGTGCCCGCGAATGTCACCGCGTCGGCGCTCGAACCGGCCATGATCGCCGTGTTTGCGGTCAACGTGACGGCTGACGTGCCGGAACCAAAGGTGACGGCATCGTCGACGGTCATGGCACCGTTGAGCTTCACCCCGCCGGCACTCGCAAAGTCAGTGGCGCTCCCGTCCGTCCCCACGGCATAGGTTCCGGGATTGAGTGTCTCGGCGCCCGTGGTGGCCAATGTCAGCGCGCCGGCGGTGACGCCGTTGAGCGTCACGCCGCCCGCCCCGGAGCTCACCGTCAACGCGTCGCCCGGCCCCGTCACGTTTGCCAACGTCACCAGCGCATTCGTCGTTGAGAGCGTCGTGGCGGGCGCGCCGAGCATCACGGCGCCGATATAGTGCTGCAGCCCCGATGTCGTGACCGAGCTGGCCCCGGTGCCGAGCGTCGTGGTGCCCGAAACCGTGAGGCTCGTCAGCGGTGTGGTCGCGCCGATCGTATTGGCAAAGCTCGTAGGTCCGGAGACAGCGTTCACGGTCAGCGCACCGGCACCGTCGAGCGTCGCACCGAACACGATCCCGTTGCTGCCGCTGTCGGTCAGCAAGATCGACCCGGCGCCAAGGATCACCGGATCGCTGTAGCTCTGGCCGGCGCTGGTCGTCACGGTCGGGCTGCTCAGCATCACTGTGCCGCCCGCGTTGGTCGCAACGCTCGCCGCGGTCACGCTGCCTGCAAGCGTTGTGGTGGCGCCGCTGTCGAGCGTGATCGCCGCCAAGGAATGCGTGGCGCCAATGGTTGAGGCAAAGCTGATCGGCCCGGTGCCGGCATTGACGAACAGCGTCTGGGCCGTGCCGGTCACGGAATTGACGGCGCTCGCAAAGGAGATGCCGGTGCCGCCTGAATCGACAAGCGTTGTGTTGGCTGCAAGCGTCACCGCGCCCGAATAGATTTGGCCTGCGGTCGTCGCGATCGATCCGGTCGACACGGCGAGCGATGCCGCCTGAAGCGATAGCGCGCCAACCGACACGCCGGCATCGAGGATCGTTGTCCCCGTCGAGACCGCAAGCGTGCCGAGGCCCGCGATCGTACTTTCGAACGTGACGGGATCGGCCGCCAATCCGTCGGTGACGGTCGTGTTGCCGCCAAGCGTCACCGCGCCGATGAAGACCACCCCCGCCCCTGCCGATGTCTTGATCGAGGTCGCGCTCGAACCAAGCGTCGTCGTTCCCGACACGGTGAGACTCGTAAGCGCAGACGTTGCGCCCACGGTATTGGCGAAGCTTGTGGGTCCTGAAGCCGCGTTGATCGTCAGCACCTCGCCACCATTCACCGTGCTGCCGAAGGTCACGCCGGACGCACCGGTATCGGTCAGCAGGATCGCGCCGGTGCTGAGCGTCGCCGGATCGCCATAGGTCTGGCCGGCGCTCGTGGTGATGGTCGATCCCTTCAGCACCAAGGTCCCGGGGGCATCGGTGGCCACGCTCGCGGCTGTGATGCCGCTTCCCAGCGTCGTCGTCCCGCTGCTGTCCAATGTCAGCGATCCCAGCGCGGTCGTCGCGCCGACCGTGCCGGCAAAGCTGATCGGCCCGGTATTGGCGTTGACGAAGAGCGCCTCCGCCGTGCCGCCCGCAGAGTTGACGGTATTCGCGAAGTCGATCCCCACCCCGCCGCTATCCACCAGCGTGGTGTTCGACGCAAGGGTCAGCGCGCCCGAATAGGTCTGACCCGCGGTGGTCGCGACCGACCCGCTCGACAGCGCGTAAGATGCCGCCTGCAGCGACAGCGCACCGACCGCCACGCCGGCGTCAAAGGTCACGGTCCCGGTCGACACGGTCAGCGTGCCGGTTCCCGACACCGTGCTCCCGAAGGTGACCCCGTTGGCCGCGCCTGGCGACATCGTCGTGTTGGCGGCGCCAAGCGTCACCGCGCCGAGATAGTCCTGACCGCCGGAGCCGGAGGTCGAGATGCCGCTGGCACTCGACCCAAAGCTGGCGGCGCCCGACAGGGTCAGGCTCGTCAGCTTCGTCGACGCGCCGACCGTGCCGCCAAAGCTGGTCGTCCCCGACGTGCTTATGGTCAAGGCGTCGGCGCCGTTCACGGTGCCGCCAAAATCGATGGCCGAGCCGCCGCTATCGACCAGCGTTGTATTGGCCGCGAGCGTCACCGCGCCCGAATAGGTCTGGCCCGCGGTCGTCGCGATCGATCCGTTCGACACGGCGAGCGACGCCGCTTGCAGCGTCAGCGCGCCAACCGTCACGCCGGCATCGAAAGTGGTGGTTCCTGTCGAGACCGCGAGCGTGCCCGACCCCATCACCGTATTGTCGAAGGTGACAGGGTCGCCCGCCGCGCCATCGGTCACCGTGATATTGCCGCCAAGCGTCACCGCACCGACAAAGACCACTCCCGCCCCTGCCGATGTCTTGATCGAGGTCGCGCTCGAACCCAAGGTCGTCGCGCCGGACACGGTCAGGCTGGACAGTGCCGTGGTTGTGCCGACCGTGCTGGCAAAGCTCGTGGCTCCTGACGTATTCACGGTGAGGGCGTTGCCACCGTTCACCGTGCCGCCGAAGGTGATCGTGTCGGAGCCGGTACTTCCGGTCACCGTCGTGGTGCCGGCAAGCGTCGTCGCCGACATGGCCGAGCCAAAGGTCACAGCGTCGCCCATCGTCACGGCGCCGCTCAATTTCACGCCGCCGGTGCCGGCATAGGAATAGACACTGCCGTCGCTGCCGACGTCGTAGGTGCCGGCATCGAGCGTCTCGGCGCCTGTGGCGGAGAGCGTCAGCGCCCCCACCGTGATGCCGTTCATGGTCACCCCGCCCCCCGTAGTCACGATCAGCGTGTCGCCCGAACCGCTGACGCTGCCGAGCGTCACCAGCCCGCTCGAGGTGGTCGTCAAGCTGGTCGAACCGCTTCCCAACGTCACCGCGCCGACATAGTCCTGTGCGCCCGTCGTGGTGACCGTGCTCGTGCCGAGTGTCGTTGGCCCCGAGACCGTCAGGCTCGTCAGCGCCGTCGTTCCGCCCACAGAGCCCGCAAAGCTTGTCGATCCGGTGAGAGCGGTCGCTGTCAGCGTCTTCGCGCCGTTCACCGTGCTGCCGAATGTGATGCTTCCGCTTCCGGTCGCGGTGACGGTTGAATTCCCGCCGAGCGTTATCGGACTGTCGTAGACCTGTCCGCCTGAACCGGTGCTGGAGAGGGTGCCGCTGTTGATCGTGATCCCGCCCGACGACCCTGCGGTCATGGAGATGGATCCGGCAGAGATATTCGCTCCGATGGTGATCGAGCCCGACGAGTTGGCGCTGCTTTGGGCGGCGCTTCCAGCTTGCAGGACAAGGCCGCCCGTGCCGGCATTGGTGATCGCCGCATTGACGGCGATGTTGTCCGCAGCTTGCAGCGTCAGCGTGTTGGCCGAATTCCAGCTCACGGCGGAAGAGACGGTGATGTTACCCGCCGACGATCCCTGTGACGTCAGGTTGGACGTCTCGATCAGCACATTGCCGGTGCTGAGATTCGACGAGATGGTCGTGTTCTGGATGGTTCCGGTGTTCTGGGCGCTTATCGGCTGAATGATGGATGTGCCCGTCGTGTTGCTGCTCGAAGCGGCGTTGATCGTGAGATTGGCAGGATCGAGCAGCCACATGCCGACATTGCCGCTGACGGCCGACGTCGTCACCGAAGCGGCGCTCCCGACCGTGAGCAGGTCGCCTGATGTCTCGACATAGCCACCATTGCCGGAGCGCAAGCCGCCCGCGGCCGATGCGATGCCGTCAAAAATCGTGTCATCATTCGACCAGATGGCGATCGATCCACCGTTTCCCGTGCTCAGCGCATTCGCGAGGATGCTTGCGCCCTGGCTCACCGTGACGGCGGTCGCGTCAGGTTCCGGCCCGGCGCCATGGAAATTGCCGCCAATGAGGGCCGTGCCGCCGCCAGCGTCCCCTGATACATCGACCGTCGTATTGCCGTTCACGGCAATGTCGTCGCCAAGAATCTTGACCGTGCCGCCGACCTGTCCCGCCCCGCGGCCCGATGCATCGAGTGTGCCCGAGACCGCGACGTTGCCGCCGCCGCCATCGAGCACGATCTCGCCGCCTGCGACCGAAACGGCGCGCGCCTGCACCACGCCGGACATGTTGATGACGTTGTCCACAACATCTTTCGCGACGTTGGCGGTCAGCAGAACCTGGCCGCCGTCCGCGGCGATCTTGCCGTTATTGTCGACCGCGGCCGCCAATGGCGTGCCATCGGGCCCGAGCGCGCGGGCGAGGGTCTCGCCGCCCACCGCCAGGCTGATCAGCCCGTCGCCCCGAAAGTCGAGCGTGGCCGTGGTGCCGGAAGCCAGCGTCACCTGTCCCAACCGCGCGGCGATCACGCCGGAATTCTGCACGCCCGGCGCGACGAAAGCGGCAAGACCCGCCGCCGACACGGTGATCACGCCCTGATTGACGATCGACGCGGTCGCCGACCCGGGGATACCGAGATCGAGGCTTCCACCCCCCATGAAGTCTGCAACATCCGCCGGCGACGGTGACGCCGTCACGGCAGCCAAGCCGGCGACATCAACCTGCGCCGAAGGCCCGAACCAGATGCCGTTCGGATTGGTCAGGATGACGCGGCCGTTCGATGTGAGCGACCCAAAAATCACCGACGGACTGGGGCCCACGACATCATTCAGCGAAACCGATGTCGCACCCGGTTGCTGAATATTGACGGCGTCGCCGGGGCCAATCGAAAAATTCTGCCATGTGATGGCGGCGCGGTCGGTCGTTTGAAGGATTGATAGGCGCGAGGGCGAAACCTGCCGGATTTGCGCTTGGCCTGCGACCACTTGACCGCCCTGGGGCAGGGCTTGGGCGTGCGCGGCCGCCGACGCGATGGCGGCGAGACCATGCACGGCCGTACTCGCCAGCAATCTGCGGCGCACTTCGGACAACGCAGACGTGATCACCCCCGCGCGGAACGCTCGGTCTGGCCGAGCTTACTCGTTAAGAGATTGTAGACAGAAGGAAAATCTCGGTTAATCGCGTCAATTCATTTAATACTTCATACCAAATGCTTGATACAGGGAGATTCGATTCGCGTACGGCATCAATATACGTATCACCACTACTGTGAGAAATTGCTAACGCGAGCTGGATTCTCCGCTGAGCTGCGAGATTTCCATCTTTTAATGCTCATAGTCTAAAATTGCGCGGATAGCGCGAAGAAGAACCGCCATGGCCGCGCATTCGGCTGATCGAGCTCGATCGACAAGTCGCGGGTCAGCGGCTTCGCGATCTGAAGATCGGCGCTGAACCGCTCCTCGACGGTCGCCCGCACGCCGCCTCCGGCTGATGACAAATGCTGCGGGCCGGCGGACGCAACATTGTGATAGACATGGGCCGTGTCGAAGAAGCCGTAGGGCTGAACGGAATCGAGCCCGTATCCCGGCGCGGCTCGCGTGTATTGAAGCTCGGTCCTTCCGGCGAGGCCGTTATCGCCGATGATGTCGGATGGATCATAGGCGCGGCCATAGATCGGCCCACCGACGCCGAATTGCTGCGAGCTCGGCAAGGCACCGCCCAGGGAACGCTGCGCCGCTATGGCGGCGAGAGCTCCCCATCCGGCGGCGAACGCGGAGAGATCTTGCTGACGCGATGCTTCGCCCAGGACCTTCCTGAAATCGCTGCGCTCGAACAATCGCGTCGGCGTGGCATGATCGAAGGCGGACGCGCCGAGGATCGGCAGACCATCGCTTTCCTGAAGCGTGAGAAGATTGACGCCGTTCCAACGATCGGCCCGATCATAGGTCATCCCGAGTTGCACGACGCGCAAATGATCATCCGATGAAGGAGGCAGCGCCGGATCGCCGTTGGTGACGCTTTGTGAATCAAGCGCGCTCGCCGCCGCGCGCAACTCGAGATTCTCATCGCGGCTGCGGATCACGGGGTATGAAAGCGTCGCCATGTATGTCGAGCCATAGCTGTCGGTTCCGTTCGCGAGACCGGTGAAAGCAGGGCTCAGTTTGTATCCAGGATTGGACCAGCTTTGGCTGCCGAAGAGCACCAGCCGCAATCCGTCGGTGCCGATCGGTTCGGTGATCGAGAATTCGCCATAGCGAAGTTCGCGGATGCTTGGCGTCGTAATGGCGCGGAAGGAAACCCGACCATCGGCGAGCGGGATGCCGGATTGATCGCCGGGAATGTTGGCGCCCGCACCCGAATAAAGCTGGACCGGGCCGATATAGCGCGTCCCGCGATTATCCACCGAGACGTTGCCGTCCGCTGCCGCGTGTCTCGACACGATCGTCAGCGTCGCTCCGCCCGCGACATCGGCCGAAGGCGACAGGACGGCGCGCGCGCTCACGCCCGGCAAGTCGTTGATGAGCAGCATATAGCGCTCGAGGATTGCGGCGCGAAGCGGACGCGACGCCTTGATGCGCCGGCCATAGGCCTCGATCCGCTTCGTGTCGTAGCCATCGACATGGACACCGCTGACGAAGCCCTCGACCACCACGATGCGCGCGGCGTTGGTGATGTGCTGCGCCGGCACAACGGCACGCGACAGCACATAGCCGTCGCTGCGATAGCGTTCCGTGATGCGGTCGGCGAGCTGAAACAGATCGCCAAGCACGATCGGCTTGCCGATATAGGCTGCGGTCATCGCCGAGAGCGTCGCCGCGTCGTAGACCGTCGCGCCGTCGATCGTTATCGAGGCGAGCGCGAGGTGGACATTGTCGGCGCCTTCCGGCACGGCGTTCCCCGGCATTTGCGGAATGTCGATCTGGGGTGCCGCGTTGGGCGCCGTTTCACCGGGCTGAAACTGCTGCTGCAGGCGGCCCGGCTCGACCGAAGGCGGCAGCGCCGCAGGCGGCGCCTGCGCATGCGCCATTTGCGCCCAATGCGCGAACAGGGCGAGACAGGCACCGCCAACAACCCCTCGCGCGGAGCGGCCGTTCGGTCTGACCGCTTCCCCCACCGGCGCGTCCCCAACCGCGAATGCGGGGCGTTTATAGACAGTTGTTAACCGTGTCGCCATCGCACCATGGCGTGCCATGCGCCGGGTTAAGCGGATGTTAACAGCGGCATGCTTTGATTCGCGCAAAGGGGGATCGAGCGTGCGCCATCCACCCGCTTTTGCTGTGGCGATGATGTTGCTGGCGGGAGGCCATGGGGTCGCCCGGGCCGGGTCGACGGGGCTCTTCGGGAGCCAGGAGGTCTTCACGTCCGACCTTGCGCCCCTGACGAAGTGGGACGCGGTCATGGCGCGGATCGACGCCGAGCGCGACATGACGCGCCCTCCTTGCGCCGCCGATTCGTCCTGCGTCGCCGGCTGGTGGCAGTCCTTCATCGCAAAGCTCAAGAGCCTGCCGCTCGAGGCACGCGTGCTGCGGGTCAACCGGGTGATGAACCACGTCCGCTATGTGCCGTCGGAAGCCAATTGGCGCGATCCCGATCACTGGGAGACGCCGCTACAGTTCCTGACCCATGGCGGGCAATGCCAAGATTACGCAATCGCCAAGTTCATGGCGCTCGCGGATTCGGGCGTGCCTGACGCCGCCTTGCGCTTTGTCGTCGTGCGAGACGCACTGTCATCGATCTTTCACGCGGTGACGGTCGCCTTTGTCGAGGGTGAGCCGTTCGTGCTCGACAATGAGACGCCGGATGTCCTGCCGTCGCGCAGCGTCACGCGCTATGTGCCGTATTATTCCATCAACCGCTCGGGGTGGTGGTATCACGAGTCCACGACATCGGGACTCGCCGGCGCGATCGCGGCCGCCACGCGCTGAACCGCGCTTGCGATGAGGGGCGCGGCGGGATAAAGACCGTCAGTGCTCCTAGCGGTCGATATCATGCCGGCCCAGCGCCACGTGATCGCTTTGCCGTTTGGCAAACGGGGCCTTCCATGAACGCCCGAGCCGGGCGGGGTTCACGCATTGCCCGACCGGTGCGAGGATGGTCGGTCATCGGCATGGCCCTGTTCGTGGCGGCCTCGACGATCGCCCTCATCGCCATCGAATTATGGCATGAATATGGCCAGTTTCAGACGCAGGCCTTCCGCGAGACGCGGAACCTCGCCCTCCTGATCGACGCGCATGTCGAGCGCTCGATCGATTCGGCGAACGATATCCTGCGCGCTTTCGCCAACAACGCGAAACCGGGATTGGCCAGCGGCGAGGTGGACACGGCCAAGCTTGCGCAAGCGGCGGCGCTGCTGATGGAAGGCATGCCGCAGATCGGCGGGCTTTTCCTTGGCGACGCCACCGGGCATATCATCTTCTCCACCAACCCCATCCTGACGGGCCAGTTCGCGTTCGCCGATCCGGACTATCTCCGTCTCCTGGCATCCAGCCAATGGACCGACTCCATTCCATCGATCTATCGATTGATGCACGGGCGCAAGTCGGGGCTCTGGTTCATCCCGCTGCGGCTGCCGATCTATGACGATTCCGGAAAGCTGATCGGCGTGGCGGTGGCGACCATCGATCCCTCGACCTTCGTGAGCCTGTTCACGGCCCTGGGCCTTGGCGAATCCGGCACCGTCACGCTTGCCCAGCGCGACGGCATCGTCGTCGCGCGCACGCCGAACCAGGAAGAGTTCGTCGGCCGATCGATCGCCAACGGCCCCTTGTTCCAGAATTACATCCACGCGGCTCCCGAAGGCTCGGTCGAATATCGCGGCCTGCTTTATGGCCGCATGCTGCTCATGTCGTACCGTACGGTCGAACACACGCCTTTCGTCATCGACGTCGCCTTCGACGCCGACACCGTATTCGCGCCGTGGCGGCGTCTCGTCGCGTTCTACGGCGTGCTTGGCGCGGCCTTTCTGATCGCCACCGGCGCGTGCGCGCTGCTGGTGCGCAAGGGCGAGAGCCGCCGCGAGCAGATGGCGATGGCACAGGAGGTGCAGGACATCGTCGACGGCATGGCGACCTATGTCGTCCTGCTTGACCTCGACGGCAAGGTGATCGTCGCCAACCGCGCGCTGCTCGCGGCCGCCGGCCTTCGGCACGAGGATGTCGCCGCTCGCGCATTGTGGGACACGGCCTGGTTCGGCCATTCGGGAGAGATGCGGAACCGCATCCGCATCGCCGTCATCCGCGCGGCCACGGGCGAGACCGTGCGCAGCGACTTCACGGTGCAAATCAGCGCCCAGACGATCATGACCGTCGACATGACGGTCCAGGCGATCCGCGATCCCGCCGGCGAGACGAACCGCATCGTCGCCTCTGGCGCCGACGTGACCGACCGGCGACGGCTCGAGCAGCAACTGGGTCAGGCGCAGAAGATGGAGGCCGTCGGCCTTCTGGCCAGCGGCATCGCGCATGACTTCAACAACCTGCTCGCCAGCATCGCCGGGTTCGGCGAGGTGCTCGAGCGCGCGGTGGGCGCGAACCGGGTCGAGCAAGCCTATGTGGGCCGGATCCTCGGCGCGTGCGAGCGCGGCAAGCAGATGGTCGCGCAGCTTCTGGAACATGCGCGGCCGGCGAACGCCGACCGCGGCAGCACCGATCTCATCGGCGTGCTGGCAGAGGTGGGAGCGCTGGTGCGCTCGTCGCTGCCGTCTCCGATCACCTTGCGGCTCGAGCTGGGCAAAGGCCCCATGCCGGTCACGGCAAGCGAGGCGCAATTGACGCAGATCTTCGTCAATCTGTGCGTCAACGCCCGCGATGCCATCGCCAACGGCGAGGGGCTGGTGCAGATGAAGCTCGCCCGTGTCCGCCCGCTCGACGCCGATCACCCCTCGCACGCGCCGCGACCGCAAGCGGACCCCGAGATCGCGCGTCACCGCGCAGGTTCGGTCAATCCCGACCGAACCTATGCGAAAGTGACCGTCGACGACACCGGCGTCGGTATCGACCCCGCAACCTTGAAGCACGTGTTCGAACCGTTCTACACGACCAAGCCGACCGGCAAAGGAACCGGCCTCGGTCTCGCCGTGGTGCATGGCACCGTCCTCGCGGTCGGCGGCTCCTACGAGGTGGAAAGCCGGCCGGGGCACGGCACGCGCTTCTCGATCTATCTCCCGATGGTCGAGACGGAGATGCCCGAAGAACCGGCAGGGGCCGTGATCGGCGGTCGGGTCTAGTTGACAAGCGCCCCATAGTTCATATATATGAACTGTTCACTTAGGTGAATGGATCATGGGGATCGTCGTCATGCTGGCAACGTTGGGGATCATGTGCCGCAACCGCTTCATCGGTTGGGGTTTCTCGGCATGGGCATGGACGGTTCGCCTGCGGGGACGCTTCGCGCGGCTGGGACGGCCGCGCCTCGGCGCCCTTGAGCACGTCACGATCCCGGTCAAGGACCTGACGCTCGCGCGCAAATTCTATTGCGAGGTGCTGGGCGCGAGCTATTTCATGACCATCGACGACGAAACGTTCCGCCGCTTCGGCCGGCCGCCGGCCGAGAACAACGGCGAAGGCTCGCACCACGTCTCCGTATATATGGGCGGGGTGACGCGGCTTGACTTGTTCCTGCAAAGCGCCGGTCAGCCGCCGGCAAACGCCGGCCATCCTCACTACGCCTTCAAGGTATCACCCCGCGATTTGAGGAAATGGCAGCGCATCCTCGAAGAGAACGGCGTTCCGTGCGATGGCCCTATGCAGCTCGGCCCGCCGGGCCAGGCATCGCTCTATTTCAACGACCCGTTCGGCAATCATCTCGAAGTCACGTGCATGGGCTTCACCGACCCGATCCCGGTCCGCGCTCCGGCGATGACCCGCCTTACCTGGTCGGCGGGAACCGCTCTGTGAGGGACGGACCAGAGCCCGAACGGCGGCTCGGCGACCTGCTGCAGGACCTCGTCAACCGAGTGTCCCACCGTGGCGGCAAGACGCTCGCCATGATGAACGATGCGTCGGTCACGTTGCAGCAAGTGCTGTTACTGAATCGCCTGAGGGAACAAGACGGCAGCACCTCGTCGGAACTCGCCGAAACGCTGAACATGTCCCTCCCCTCGATCAGCCAGATGATCGACCGGCTCCATCAGCTCAAGCTCGTGACGCGCGCCGAGATGAGCGAGGACCGGCGGAAAAAGCGCATCGCTTTGACCCGCGCCGGCCGGACATTGCTGGAGCGCCTTCACGAGGCGCGGACGGCGGAATACGAGGCAGGGCTCGCCAAACTATTGGCGGAACCGCAGCGGGCCGAGTTGAGGCTTGTCCTCGACCGCATCTTGCAAGAATTGGCGACGCCCCGTTAAGCCCGCGCAGGCGGCAGCGCCGCCTCGATCGCAGCGATCAACTCCTTGCCGAGGGGCGTCACCGAAGACGGCCAGGCGCCTGCGAGCCGTCCGTCCCCGGCGATCAGATATTTGTGAAAATTCCAGCGCGGCGCGCCGGCGCCGGGTTCGGCCGCGACCCAGCGATAGAAAGGATGCGCCTCAGGCCCGACCACGACCTCTTTCCGCGTCAACGGGAACGATACGGAATAGGTCGCGCAAAATGCCTTGATCTCCGCTTCGCTTCCCGGCTCCTGCGCGCCGAAATCATTGGATGGCACACCGAGGAGAACGAAGCCGCGATCGCGATAGGTCTGCGACAGCTTCTCCATGCCGGTATATTGGGGCGTATAGCCGCAATAAGAGGCGGTGTTGACGACCAGCACCGGCCGTCCGGCCCAGGCGCCAAGCGGCAGCGGCGCACCGTCGATCGATTGGAAGGAGAAATCGTGCGCCGTCATCTCTTCCCTCCTCACTCGATTGCCGCGACCGCCTCAGGCCCGCGCATAGCGGCCGCGGCCGAAGAAGCGGTCCATATCCTCGGGCTTGGCGTTGTCGCGGACCGACGTGATCTTTTCGACCTTCGCCAGCGCGCTCTTCACGGCCGGCCTTGCCGCGATCGCGTCGAACCAGCGCTGGCAATTCGGGTGGTCGTCCCACTTGGCGCCCATGAAGTCATGCTGGCGCGTCCAGGGGAAGGTCGCGATGTCGGCGATCGTGTAGTCGGCGCCGCCGAGATAGGCCGCCTGGCCGAGCCGGTATTCCAACACGTCGAAGAGGCGCTTCACTTCGGTCTGATAGCGGCTGACGCTGTAATCGTTGCCGGCAGGCGCGAAGCGCTTGAAATGGACGAACTGTCCGAACATGGGGCCGACGCCCGTCATCTGGATCATGAGCCATTGAATGACGTCGAAGCGGGCAGCCATGTCCTTGGGCATGAACCGGCCGGTCTTCTCGGCGAGATACATCAGGATGGCGCCCGATTCAAAGCAGGTATAAGGCTTGCCGCCCGGCCCTTCGTGATCGACGATGACCGGGATCTTGCCGTTGGGATTGAGCTTCTTGAACGCCGGTTGGAACTGGTCGCCCTTCCACACATCGACATAGATGGGGTTGTAGGGCAGCCCGCATTCCTCGAGCATGATGAAGATCTTCTGCACGTTGGGGCTGGTCAGCGCATAAAAGTCGATCATTGCCTTGCTCCATCGTCGCGCGCGTGATGCGCTACCGGTATAGGCTCGCGCGCGGGTGCGCAAGGGGGACGGTTTCATGCGACGGGCGCTCGTGGCGCTGATCCTGGCGGGGCTCGCAGGTTGCGCGCGCCGGGAAGAGGCTGCCTGCATCCTGCCGACGCAGCATGATGGGGTGGTGGCCGAGCTGTTCTTCGGCCGCGACGTCCCGAACCGCGCACCTGTCAGCGACGCGGAATGGTCGGATTTCTCCGCGACAATCATCGCCGCCTCGTTCCCGGACGGATTCACGACCTTCGACGGCGATGGGCAGTGGCGCAACCCGGCGACGGGCCACACATCGCACGAGCGGACCAAGATCCTGCTGGTGGCGGCACCGCGATCGCCTGATCTGGCGCGCCGGCTCGACCGCGTGATGAGCGCCTATCGCGAGCGCTTCAACCAGATATCGGTCGGACTCATCACGACCGACGCCTGCGCCGCGTTCTAAGCCGGCTCCGCTCGAGCGATCAGCTTCTCCCGGCTGACGCGGACAGTGCCGTCGCGTGCAAGGCGCACGAGATTGACCGTGGCGGCAAGGTCGGGCGAGCCCGAGTAATAGGCCTCGATCGCCGCGGGGCCAACCCTGATCGCGCGGTTCCAATGGCCAAGCGCGACATAATCCGCGCCGGTCGCGGCGATCTCCGCGTCGCTGATGAGCCAGGACGGGCACAGTTTCTGCGCCGGATCCGGTGCCGGCTCGTAGTGTCCATGCGCCATCGCGATCTGCCAGCGCGTGCGGCGCGCTCGCGGAAATTCGAGCGGCCCCATATTGCCGTAGTCGCGGTGCGCCCGGCCCCAGATCTCGAGGTCGAATTCCGGGAAATCGACCGCCTCGTCATGCGTGATGCCGATCACCGCGACATTCGGGATGTCGCCAAGCGCGCCGCGATGAAACGCCGATTCCGGGATCACGGGATCGTGGTTGCCTGGCAGGATCACGACCGGGCGTCCTGCCGCGCCTAGAAGCCGCCCCGCCTCGCCCAGCAGTCCGAGCGGAAGACGATTATGATCGAACGTATCGCCCGCGAGGATCACCACGTCGGCGGCAAGTTCGCGCGCCGTATCGAGGACCAAACGAAGATTATGGACGCCGTCCTCGGCCAGGCTGTCGACATGGACGTCGGAGCTGTGCACAACCAGAACGTCGCGATCGGGAGTGGATGGAACCGTCATGGCGGCGACAGCATAGCCGGCCTGCAGCCAAGTCGCTATCGGGACGGCGAGATTGCGGTTAGAACCGTGCTGACGGTGCAGCGGCGCGCAAGACCAACAAGGGGGGATCGGGATGAGGACTCCAAAGCGGCGGCAGGCTTCCGCCGGCAATGCACTTGATGCTCTCTTCGCCGACCTCGTCGCCGCCAACCACATCCTTTACGACCAGGCCGTGGTCGACGGGTTCGGCCATATCAGCGGCCGCAGTCCGCGTGACCCGAACCGCTTCTACATGTCGCGCGCGCTGGCGCCGGGGCTCGTCACGGCAGGCGACCTCATGGAGTTCGATCTCGACGGCAACGCGGTCGATCAACGCGGCAGGCGCCTTTATGTCGAGCGCTTCATTCACGCGGAAATCTATCGCGCGCGCACCGACGTGATGTCGGTCGTACATAGTCATTCTCCCGGCGTGCTGCCATTCGGCGTGAGCCGCGCCAAGCTCCGGGCCATGGTGCAGTCGGGCGCGTTCCTGGGCCAGGGCGTTCCCGTCTTCGATGCGATCAAGGCCGGCGGCAAATTCGGATTCCTCATCAACACGCCGGCACTCGGCAAATCGCTCGCCAAGGCGCTTGGCAAGCAGACCGTCGTACTGATGCGCGCGCACGGCGACACGGTCGTGGGCGCGAGCGTCCGGTCCGCGACCGCGAACGCCATCAACACCGAAGTAAGCGCGCGGCTTCAGATGCAGGCGATGGCGCTTGGCACCAGGGTGCAATATCTGACCCCGGGCGAAGTCCAGACCACCTCGCATGTCGGGGCGAGCGCCAACCTGACCGGCGGCGAGGATCGTGTATGGCAGATGTGGACCGCCCGAGCGCAGCGCAACGCCCTCTAGCGCCGGCCCGCTTCGAGCCGCTGTTCTTTCTGCTGGCGGCGCTGACGGGGTTCGCGCCGCTGACGACGGACATCTATGTCCCCGCCATGCCGGCGATGCAGCAAGCGTTCGCGACGTCCGCCGCGGCGGTGCAGCTCACGCTCTCGACCTATTTCGTGGGCTACGCGTTGGGGCAGCTTTTCTATGGTCCGGTCGCCGATCATTTCGGCCGCAAGCCGCCGCTCTATGTGGGGATGGCGCTTTTCATCGTCGCGTCCGTCGCGTGCGGCCTGGCGCCCACGGTTGGCTGGATCGCCGGGGCGCGTTTCATCCAGGCGATCGGCGCCTGCGCAGGCTCGGTGATCGCGCGCGCCGTCGTCGCGGATTTGTTCGAGGCGCAGCAGGCCGCGCGGGTCTTCGCGATGCTGACCATGGTGATGGGCGTGGCGCCGATCGTCGCGCCCAGCGCGGGTGCCTACCTCCTCGCCTGGTTCGGCTGGGAAGCGATCTTCTGGGCGCTGGCCGCGTTCGGCGTCGCCTGTCTTGTCCTGTCGTGGCTGAAGCTGCCGGAAACACTGAACGCCGACCACGTGGCGCCGCTCGCCTTGGGCGATGCGCTGAAGCGCTATGTCGAGATCGCGACCGACAGGCGGTTCCTCGGCTATTGCCTTCCCGGCGCGTTCGGGATGGGCGGCATGTTCGCCTATATCGCCGGTTCCGCGTTCGTCTTCATCGGCCATTACCACTTTACCGCCACGGGCTATGGCCTGCTGTTCGGGCTCAATTCATGCGGGATCATCTGCGGCGCGCAAGTCAACCGCTTCCTGCTGCGCCGCTATCGCGCGGAGACCCTGCTGCGCCGCGCGCTGATGGTGCAGTTGGGAGTGGCGCTGATCCTCCTCGGCGCGGCGCTTTCCGGGCCGACCCGAGCCGCGGTGATCGCCGTGCCGCTCTGGTGCTATCTCGCCACCATCGGCTTCGTGTTTCCCAATGCGATGGCCATGGCGATGTCGGCATTCCGCCATCGCGCCGGATCGGCCTCGGCAACGCTCGGCGCGATCCAATCGGCGCTCGCGTCCCTCACCGCGATCATCGTCGGCGCGATTGGCAGCGCGACAGTGGTGCCGATGGCGCTCGTCATTGCAGGCTATGGCGTGCTCGCCGTCGCGGCGAGCCGCTGGATCGATGCTTGATTCTCAGGCGCCGCGCACGCGATCGACGAGCGCAGGTGTGTCGTCGGGAACCGTTTCACCGCGCCAGGCGACATGCCCATCAGGCCGCACCAGAACCAGCGGCCATTCATAGAGCGCCGCCACCTCCGGATCGTCGAGCCGGATAACGGTCAGTGGCAGCCCGCGCGAACGCGCCGCCGCCAGGAACGCCGCGCCATCGGGCGGATTGGCGCCAAGCCGCAATAACGTGAGGCCCGGACCGAACAGATCGAGTGTCGAGCGTCCATCGGCGAGCCAAGCATGGGGCGCGCGGCTGCCGGGGCGCGTCGTCTGCCGATAGGTCATGCGGTAATCGACCGGTGGGAGCGATGGGTCTTCGCAGATCACCGGCGATCCTTCGTAGCAGAAGCCAAGCCGGATCGTCAGGCTCACGGCGAACTGCTCGTTCCGTGAGACGCCTTTGATCGCATCGCTCGCGACCTTGCGCGCTCGCTCGCCCTCCGGAGAATTCTCGTGCAAGGCCGACTCCGCCGGCAGGCCGATCGCGTTATAGAAAAGCTGGGAGCAGAACATCGTGTTGCGCACCGCAACCGGCCGCCGTTCGACCTCATAGGAACTGAGCAGTCCCTCCCCGCCCCAGCCTTGCATCACAGCGGCGAGTTTCCAGCCGAGATCGACCGCGTCGGCAAGGCCCGTATTCATGCCGAGGCCGCCCGTCGGCGAGTTCTGATGAGCGGAATCGCCCGCCAGAAAAACCCTTCCGTCGCGATAGGCCTCGGCCACGAACTCGAGCCGGTCCCAGCGCAGGACCGAGAGTATCTCATACTTGAAAGGCGCGCCGGCCGCGCGGCGAACGCACGCGTCCGGATCGAAATGATCCGGGTCGAGACCCGTGAGCACGGTGAGACGCCACAGCTCCTTGCCGTCGATGGCAATGAGCTCCGACCAGCAGCCGGCCTCGTCGATGAATCGATAGATTCTGCCCCACCCTTTGTCGTGCATCAGCCCCAGCTCTTCCGAGCGGATGAAGATGGTGACGCTGAGATCGAGCTGACCCGCGCCGGTCTGGCCGATGCCGAGGCGCCCACGCACCAAGCTTTGCGCGCCATCGCACCCGACCAGATAGCGCGCCGCGATCGACGATGCCTCGCCGGTCCGCGTATCGCGCACCGTGGCGACGACCCGGTCATCGGACTGCGTGAACGACTCGAGCTGCGTGAAATAGCGCAAGCTCACCGCGTCGAGGCCGCTCGCGAAGTCGCGCAGGATCGGATCGAAATAGAGCTGCGGGCAATGCTGATCGCGGACCGGCGAATAGGGATGCAGCGGCTCCTTCTCGTAAGAAGAGATGCGATTGCGACCAAGCTCGTAACCGACCATGTTGGTCACATAGATAAGGTCGAGCGGATGCTGCTTCGGCCAACCAGCGGCGCGCACCCGATCGGCGATGCCCCAGCGGCGGCAGAATTCCATGCTCCGGACATGCACGTTGGACATTTTGGGCACACGGATCACGCCATCGCGCTGCTCCACAAGAAGGGTCCGGATCCCGCGCAAGCCAAGCTCGACCGCCAGGCCGAGCCCAACCGGGCCGCCACCGGCGATCAGGACGGGAACGTCAGCGTCGCTCATGCCGCGATCTTAGGCGGCAAACGACCTCTCTTCTATGTCCCTGTGTTGGAGGGTATGGTTCGCCTGACATGGCGACCATCCGCGAACACAAGATCCCGAGCCCGGGGAGCCGGCCTTATATCCTCACCTTCGGCCCTGACGGCCATCTCTGGGTCTGCGAGAGCGGCGCGGCACGGATCGGCCGCTTGTCGCTTCGCGATGGAACCTTCGCCGAGTTCGCGACGCCGACACCCGAGAGCCGCCCGATCGGCATCACGGCCGGCGCCGACGGCAATCTTTGGTTCACCGAGAATGGCGGCCACAAGATCGGCCGTATCACGCCAACGGGCGCGATCACCGAGTTCGCGCTGCCGACCCGCGGTGCCGGACCCGATGGGCTGGGGCTTGGGCGCGACGGCAATGTCTGGTTCGCCGAGCGCGATGCGGGTCAGGTCGGGCGGATCACGCCAACGGGCGCGGTGACCGAGTTCGGCGGCTTCCCATCCGACGCACGGCCGCTCGCACCCGCCTTCATCGGTGACGAGATCTGGTGGAGCGACCCGCCGGGCAGCCGCATCTTCCGCATGAGCTTCGACGGCAAGATCACGGGCCTGACGCAGTGCCGGCCCGGCGGCGGGCCGCGTGCGATGCTGGCGGCATCCGACGGGAATGTGTGGTACGTGCTGGCGGAAAGCCACGCGATCGGCCGCATGAACCGGCGCGGCGGCGACGTCGTCGAGTTTCCGCTGCCACGCGCCGAGTCGAGCCCGCGCAGCATCATCGATGCCGATGGCGAGATCTGGTTCACCGACGCCGGCGCCAACCTTATCGGCAAAATGAGTCTCGCCGGCCAAATGCTGGACGAGGTTCCGGTTCCGACCGAGAAATCCGGCCTGCGCGCGATGAAGCTGCATGACGATGGCCGCATCTTCTTCAGCGAGTTCGACGCGGGCCAGATCGGCGAGCTCACGCGGCCTTAGACGCTGAGCGAGGATCGGCGATTGAGCGCCTCCGGATCGAAGCCGGCGGCAATCTTGAACGAGCGGGCGATCTCTTCAAGCTCGTGGCGCGGGATCACGTCCTCGATCCGCTCGAAGCCATCGGGCGCGCGTTCCTCCGCCATCTGCATCACGATCTCGGGCCCGTACTCGCGGTTACGGCGGATGATCTCGTTCATCACGGGAAGCCGCGCGGCCTCGTAAGCGGCGAGCGCCTTTTGCGGCGTCGCCTCGGTCGCGAGCGCGCGGGCGAGGACGCGCGCATCGACCACCGCCTGGCTGCCCGCCTGCGAGCCCACCGGGCGCATCGCGTGCGCGGCATCGCCGAGCAGAGTGACCCGACCAACGCTCCAGCGCGCCAGCGGATCGTGATCGGCCTCGGGATATTCGTAGATCTCGCGGGTTGCCGCGATCATCTCCTCTGGCCGGATCCAATCGAAGTTCCAGCCGCGATAGAACTCGATGAAGCGCTCCTTCGGCACCCGGCGGTCCCAGCTCTCGCGCTCTTGCCCGGTATGTTGGCCGCCGACATAGGCGACCCAGTTGATCAGCGATCGCTTGCGGCTCATCGGATAGATCACGGTGCGCTGACGGTAGTGGCCGATCATCACGTGGGTGCGGCCATCGAGGTAGGGCTCGGCCTCGACCGCGCCGCGCCACTGGATCGCGCCGCTCGGCACCGGATCGGCTTCGTCGGGATAAAGCTGCCGGCGCACGGTCGAGTGGATGCCATCGGCGCCGATGAGCACGTCGGCGCCGAGCGGCGGCAGCGTGCGCCCGCTCGCCCGGTCGACGACATGCGCCGCGACCTTGCCCGCCGTTTCCTCGAACGACACGAGGTGGTGGCCGGCGCGGATGTTCTCCGGCCCGATGCGGGTGCGGACCGCGTCCAACAGCACCATCAGCAGATCGCCGCGATGGATCGAGTGTTGCGGCCAGGCATAGCCCGCGGCGCGCCCGCGCGGCTCGCGCCAGATGAGCTGCCCATGCTTGTTGTGGTAGGCGAGTGTCGACGTCTCGATCGCGGTCTCGGCGAGCGCCGGCCCGAGCCCCAGCTCGATCAGCTCTCTGACGGCGTTGGGCTGCAGATTGATGCCCAGCCCCAGCGCCTCGAGCCGCGTCACCGACTCGAGGACGCAGCACTCGATGCCGGCGGCATGCAGGCTGAGCGCGGTCGAGAGGCCGCCGATCCCGCCGCCGACGATCAGCGCCTTCAAGGGGCGGCGATCTGACCCGAGCGCACGAGCCGGCCTGGCAGCGCGCCGGTATGCTCGCCATGCTCGAACACCGGCGTGCCGGCGACCAAGGTCGCCTCGTAGCCGTCGACGCGCTGGACGAGGCGCCGGCCGCCCGCGGGCATGTCGTGCACGATCTCGGGCGGATAGATCCGCATCCGGTCGTAGTCGATCACGTTCACGTCGGCGCGCAGGCCCGGCGCGAGCCGCCCGCGATCGGAAAAGCCGAAGAAGTCCGCGGTCTCGCTGGTCTGGCGCTTCACCATCTGCTCGAGCGGCAGGGTCGGACCGCGCTTCCGGTCGCGCGCCCAATGCATCAGCATGTAGCTCGGCACGCCCGAATCGACGATCGAGGCGCAGTGTGCGCCGCCGTCGCTCAACCCCAAGAGACAGGCCGGGTCCTGCAGCATCGTGTGGATCGTGCTGTGGTCGCCGGTGACGTAGCCCGTGACCGGGAAGAACAGGAACCGGTGCTCCGCCTCGGTCAGATAGTCATAGGCGATCTCGTCCGGGGTGCGGTTGCTGTGCTGAGCCATATAGGCGATGCTCGCTTCCGGGCCCGGCTCATAATCGGGCGGGTCGCCCATCACGAAGATGCGGTCCCACAGCGTGGTGATGAGCTGCCGGAACTGCGGCATCTTTCTCACCTGCTCGGGCGACGACTGGTCGGCGAGCACCTTGCGCCGCATCTCGGGATCGCGCAGGCGGCGCAGCTGTTCCGGGATCGGCAGGCCCATGATCTCGCGATAGCTGGGCCGGATCGAGAAGGGATTGAGCGCGGTGCCGATCCCCATGATGACGCCGATCGGCCGGCCCGCGATCTGCGCGGTGAGGCGCGCGCCTTCGGCCCGCGCTTCATGGGTCGCCTTCATGATGCGCCGCCAGCGGTCCGGGTCCTTGTAGCGGTCGGTGAGGAGGAACCAGATCGGCCGGCCCGTCTCCTTGGCGAGCTGCTTCATCCAGGCAAGCTCCAGCGCCTCGTCGTCGAAGTCGCTGTTCATGCCGAAGGCGCCGGCGCCCACATCGCCCAAGGCGCGGCCGATCCCGATGAGCTCGTCGGTATTCGCGTAGCGCGCCGGCACCATGCCGCCCGCCGGCGTCTTGTGCGAGTCGGTGCGCGAGGTGGTGAAGCCGAAGGCGCCGGCCCGGAGCGCCTCGGCGGTAAGGCGGCGCATCGCCGCGATGTCGTCGGCATTGGCCTGCTCCAGCCGGACCGCGCGGTCGCCCATCACATAGACCCGGAGCGGGTGGTGCGCGATCTGGGCCGCGATGTCGATCGCGCGCTTGCGGGTGTCGAGCACGTCGAGGAATTCCGGGAAGCTTTCCCAGTTCCAGTCGAGCCCGTCGGCGAGCACGGCGCCCGGTATCTCTTCGACCCCTTCCATCAAATCCATGAGCCCGGCCTGGTCGCCCTGGCGGACCGGCGCGAAGCCGACGCCGCAATTGCCGAACATCACCGTCGTCACGCCATGCCAGCACGAGGGCGAGAGCAGCGGGTCCCACATCGCCTGGCCGTCATAGTGGGTGTGGACATCGACCCAGCCGGGCGTGACGAGCCGGCCGCCGGCTTCGATGTCGCGCCGCGCCGGACCCGCCTTGCCGCCGACCGCGGCGATCCGCCCGCCATCGATCGCGACATCGCCCGAAACGGCCGGCGCGCCGGTCCCATCGATGATGCTGCCGCCGCGGATCACGATGTCATGCATGACGAATGCTCCCTCTGCCGCGCGTCCTGCCGAAAATGATGCGCCAAGCCTTGCCCCGATGCAACGGAGCACCCCCCGGGTGCGATTTTCGCGACAATTGATAATCGTCGCGCCGTTTGCGCCCTGCCCTTTCCCGAGGTTGAACGAGCCGCGACCAGGACTGTATCCTATTTGCGTACGTTTGTCAAGACCTCGCGGGTCAGAGCCCGGCGAGATAATGCGCGATGGCTTCGCGCTGCGGCTCGGTCAGCGCCTTCATGAAACCGGGCATGTCGAGATTGTTGGATCGCTCGCCGGTGGCGAAACCGTTCATCGCCGCAAGCAGATAGTCGTAGCTCTGCCCCGCGAGCCGCGGTCCCGGCGGACCGCCTTCATAATGTTCGCCATGGCAGGCATGGCAGGTCGTCATGCCTGGCGGCGCCGTCATGGCGGCCACGGCGCTGGCTTTGGCGGGCCATGTCTCGGCGGCGAAATAATTCGCGACCGTGCGCAATTCGGGAAGCGTGAACCCCTTCACGGCCGGCGACATGATGGGATTGTCGCGCGCGCCGCTCAGATAGTCGTGCAGTTCCTTGTAGAGGTAATCCGGCCGCTGCCCCCAAATCGTCGGGATCTCTTTGGCGAGGGGCACGCCATCCTGGCCGTGGCAAGCAGCGCACGCCTTTACCTTGCCAGCGACATCCTGCGCCTTCGCGGGCAGCACCGCCAACGCAACAATCACCGCCATGCTGGACAGAATCGACGAGATATGCTTCGGCATGTTTCCGACCCCTTGTTTTCTTGGGCGTCGCCTGCCGCCAGTCCCGGGCGTGCTCGCAACGCCGGCATTGTTAGCCAGCCCAACGTTATCGCGCGCCATTCCGCGCCGCAATCCCGAGGCGGCCCGCTCTTTGGTGTCCAAAGGTCTCGGAAGTTGTCGTGCCGTGCGTGAAGCGTTGCTCGGCCGCGGAAGTATCTCAGTTTGAACTGCAACCGTCAGGGATGAGCCTTTGCGATGGTACCTTGCCGCGTAACTGCAAGCAGATGAGAGGCGCTCTCGACACAAACGGTACGCATGCGACCAGGGCGATCGATCTCAAGTGGGCACACGTTGTAGTCGCCATAAATGTCAGTGAAAAACGGGTCCGCCTTTAGCAGCTTCTGAACCGAAGGCGGGAGGAGGCTCTTGCCTTCTGCGTCACCATCTCCGTCAGTGACGCCCAAGATTCGTGTTGTTCCCACACGCCATATGCGCACGCCTGGCGTGCCATTCGCGACAAACAGCCGTCCATGTATCGTGAAACATTCGCCCTCGATTTTGGGGGCGCCTTTGCAAGGAAGGGCCGGTTCGCTGGCGGTGGAAGCGGCGCCTGACACCATCAGGGCGAAGGCAATTGCAGCGATTGTTCGCATAGGCCGGCCTCTATCCGATGACTAGGGAGCGAACGCGGCCGGGTCTTGCAACGGCGCTTAATGTACCCCGCGAGATCATGAAGGCGCCGTTTCAGCTCATCATCACCGACACTTCGCCCCTCTCCGCACCGGTCGCCCGATGGCCGCTTACTCGGCCGCCGCCGCTTTTTCGGCCGAGTGGTCGCCGATGACCAGCGCCCGGTACTGCGCCTGCATCCCGGGGTCCATGAACTCGATCATCAGGCTGTTCTCGATCCACAATTCGACGAGGTCGAAGCGG
>DATJLY010000460.1:0-2525 GCA_035509095.1 Allostellaceae bacterium
GCGCAGGTCCTGCGGATGCAGGCGGAGCAATCGGCCGAGCGGGCCCGGGTCGACGCCGCGCTCGCCCGGCGGCTGCGGTCGTCGCTTCGGCGCGGCAAGCGCAGCAAGGATACCGCGGAAGCCGAGCCGGTTCGAAGTCCCGATCCTCGCGGCGCCGACGGCCCGCGCCACCCCTTGGCCGATCGCGACGCGCCTGACAGGTTCAGCGCGGACCATCCCCCTGCAGACGCTGGAACTGGGCGAAGAGCGCATCTTTCTGCGCCTGGGTGAGAGGCAGACCGGTCTTTTTCATGCGGTCGTCCAGGAAGCGATCGAACGCTTCCTTGAGCTCGGTGGCGGGCTGGGCCGCCGCCGAAGGCGCGTTGGCCTGAAGCCAGGCGGCGGCGGCCGGCGACCGGCGCCAGCCCGGCAGCTCGGCCGAAGCCTCGACGTCGCGCCATTGCGGCGCATGGCCCGGCTCGCGCAGCGCCGGAAGGTGCGCCAAGAACGCGTCGATGAACGCCGCGACATCGGCCGCGTGCGCGTCGCCGGACGGGTGGTCGGCCGCCGCCAGAACCATGCCTGCCGAGACCGTGTCGATGGTCCCGCCCTGCGGCACGAGCGCCGGATAGTCCTCGGCCTCGAGCTGCGCCGAGCCATAGCCGGCGGTCGGCGGCGCGGCCACAAGGCGCAGGTTGCTTCCCGGCTCGAGCGTCGCGAGAAGCGGCACGGGCGGCGCGCCGATGAGGACCATCGCGCCGATCTCGCCGCGCGCGAGCCGCGCGAGCGCCAATTCGGGCGGATCGTGTGCGGGCACGACGGGAACGCCGGCGGCGGCGAAGACCGCCGGCCCCGTCACCGCGGCGCCGCCGCCCTCAGGGCCGAAATCGACGACCTTGCCGGAGAGCGCGGCGAGGCCAGTCACGCCCTTGTGCGCGACGATATGCAGGTCCTCGTCGTAAAGACGCGCCACATAGGTCATGCGGTCGATCGCCGGATCGAGGTTGTGGCGCCGCGCCAGATCGAGCGCGTCCTGTTGCACGATCGCGAGATCGAGGTCCTTGACGGTCGCGAGATCGACGACGTTCTGAAACGCGCCAACGCCGAGGACGGGCATGAGGCGCCGCGTGCCGCCGTCATCGAACATCTGCGCGAGGTCGAGCGCGGCGCGGCCCGAGACGCCGTCGCCGCCCAACGTCTCGAGCGTGACGATGCCGTGCGGGACCTGTTGCGCGGCAGCGGGCAGCGCCGTTGCGACAAGGATCGCGGCGGCCCTCGCCGCGCTAGAGCCGGATCGTTTCACGTGGAATCGCCTAGCAATTCAACGTGAAACGTGAATGGCACTCTAGCTGCGCGCGCCTTCACGGGCGCGGGCAAAGGCCGCGTCTTCGGGACGGTCGGACGTCCAGCCATCGAGCACCTGCTCCGCCCGCGCCGTGTCGAGCTCGCCCATCCATTTCGCCACCACGACGGTCGCGAAGATGTTGGAGAAGAGGTTGGTGACGGCGCGGATCTCGGCCATGAAGCGCTCAACCCCCAACAGCAGCGCGAGCCCGCCGACCGGCAGCACGCCCAAGGCGGGCATGGTGGCGGCCAGCGCGACAAAGCCACCGCCCGTGACCCCCGCCGCGCCCTTCGACGTGAACAGCATCACGAACAGCATGGTGAATTGCTGCGCGATGGTCAGATGGATGTCGGTCGCGTTCGCGATGAACAGGACCGACATGGTCATGTAGATCGCCGTCCCGTCCATGTTGAACGAGAAGCCCGCCGGCAGCACGAGGCCCACGACCTCTTCCGAGCAGCCCATATTCTCGAGCTTGACGATGGCGCGCGGGATCATCGCCTCGCCCGAGGTGGCGGTGAAGGCGATCAGCAATTCGTCCTTGAAGTAGCGGATGACTTTCCAGACCCTGAGCCCGAAGAGCCGCGCGATGGTGCCGAACACGAGAAGCACGAACAGGACGAGCGTGATGTAGACGCTGGCAAGAAGCTGTCCCAGCCCTGCGAGCGTATGGAAGCCGAACTTGCCGACCGTGAAGGCGACGGCCGCGAAGGCCGCGAGCGGCGCCACGTACATGATGATGCGCACGACGCCGAAGATCGCGTGCGTGAAGGAGTCCATGACGGTGAGCAGGGGCCGCGCCCGCTCGCCCATGCGGCACATCGCGAAGCCCATGATCACGGCCATGATCAGCACGGGCATCATGTCGCCCTTGGCGAGATCGCCGACGATGTTGGTGGGCACCATCTTCATCAGGAAATCGACGATGGTCAGCGATTTGGCGCCGGTGACGTAGGTCGCCACCGCCTTGTCGTCGAGCTTCGCCGGGTCGATATGCATGCCGGCGCCGGCCTGATAGAGGTTGCCGACCACGAGCCCCACCAAAAGCGCGATGGTCGACACCACCTCGAAATAGACGATCGCCTTCACGCCGATCGAGCCGACGCGGCCGATATCGCCCATCTTGGCGATCCCCACGACGATGGTCGCGAAGATGAGCACCGGCACGACCGCGCGGATCAGCGAGATGAACGCGTCGCTC
>DATJLY010000461.1:0-6688 GCA_035509095.1 Allostellaceae bacterium
ATTTCGAGTTCGCGCGCTCGTTCTGCCAGCTCGGCGGCAAGGTCGTCCAGGCGGAATGGGCGCCGATCGGCACCGCCGATTTCGGCCCCTTTCTTACCAACGTGGACCGTTCGGCCGACGCGGTCGTGGATTTCGAGCCGGGCGCGGACGGGCTGCGCTTTGCGCGCCAATATTCCGATTTCGGCCTTAAGGGCAAGCTGCCGGTGATGGATATCTATGGCACGGTCGTTTACGAGCCGAACCTGGCGCAGCTTGGCGATGCGGCGCTGGGGATGTATTCGAGCCTCTTCTACTCGCCGATGCTGAAAACGCCCGAGAACGAGGCTTTCGTCGCCGAGTTCAAGAAGCGCACCGGCAGTCTGCCGTCGAACGAAGGCCCCAACGGCTATGTCGGCATTCACGCGATCGTCGACGCCATCGACGCGGTCCATGGCGACATGAAGGACACGATGAAGTTCATGGATGCGCTGAAGGCGGTGAAGTTCGATTCGCCGAAAGGCCCGATCTCGCTCGACAAATACGGCATGGTGATCCAGTCGATGTATATCCGCGAGGTGCAGAACGTCGACGGGCAGCTCGCGAACGTGCCGGTCGAGACCTACACCCCGGTCGATCAGTATTGGCCGCTGACCGAAGCCGAATTCCTTTCCTATAAGCTCGGCTACAAGGAAGGCAAAGGCGCCATGACCGATTGCGCCGCCCTTCTCGCGAAGAAATAGCCGCGGGATGCGCGGCCCGGCCGACAGGGCCGACCCGTGGTCTGGGTGATCGACACGCTCAACGGCATCTCGTTCGGGATGCTGTTGTTCCTGCTGGCCGCGGGGCTGTCGCTCATCTATGGGCTCATGAAGATTCTGAACCTGACGCACGGGTCGTTCTATCTCGTCGGCGGCTATATCGGGCTGTCGGTGGTGCGGCTCACCGGCAGCTTTCTCCTGGCGCTGATCGTCGCGGCGGCAATCATCGCGCTGGTCGGCGCGGTGATCGAGCGGTTCTTCCTGCGGCGGTTCCATCTCGACGAGCTGCCGCAGACCTTGCTCACCTTCGGGTTTCTGTTCGTGTTCGCCGATATGTGCCTGTGGATCTGGGGCGGCGATCCGCAGATGCTGTCGGTGCCGCGACCCTTGGCGGGCTCCTTGTCCCTCGGCAATTATGCCTATCCCTATTACCGGCTGTTCGTGATCGCGGTCGGGCTCGTCATCGCCGGCGGCCTCTGGTGGTTCCAGGACCATACGCGGCTTGGCACCATGCTGCGCGCGGGCGTCGATGACGCCGAAATCGCGCGGGCCGTCGGCATCAACGTCTCGCTGCTCTTCACCCTGATCTTCGCTGCGGGCGCGGCGCTCGCGGCCTTGGGCGGCGTGCTGGCCGGGCCGGTGCTGAGCCTTTATCCCGGCGGCGATTTCGACACGCTCATCCTGGCCTTCGTCGTGGTGATCGTGGGCGGACTCGGGAGCTTGCGCGGCGCGCTCGCGGGATCGCTGCTCGTGGGCATTCTCGACAATTTCGGCAAGTCGTTCTTCCCCCAGTTCGCGCTCTTTACCGTGTTCGTGCCGATGGCCGTCATCCTGGTCGCGCGGCCGCGCGGGCTTTTTGGCCGGCAATGACGCGGCGGGTTGGAACCGTCGTCGCCGGCATCGTCACCGTGGCGGTGTTCCTCGTGCTGCCGCACGTGCTGACGCAGTATTTCCTCGGCCTTACCACCAAGATGCTGATCTTCGCGCTCTTCGCGATGAGCCTTGATCTTCTCTTGGGATATGCCGGCCTCGCCTCGCTCGGGCATGCCGCTTTTTTTGGCGTGGGCGCCTATGCGGTCGGGCTTTTGACCTTGCGCGCGGGCCTCTCGAGCGCGCTGGCATTCCCGCTGGCGCTCGTCGCGGCCGCCGCGACCGGCGCGGTGTTCGCACCGCTCGCCCTGCGAGGCCGCGGCAGCTCGTTCCTCATGATCACCTTCGCGCTGGCGCAAGTGGTGTGGAGCATCGCGTTCGGCTGGCGCGATCTGACCAACGGCGATGACGGCATGCCCGGCGTTCCGCGCCCGGACTTCGGATGGTCGCTCGACGATACCACCTCGTTCTACTATTTCGCTGCGGCGACGGTCGGCGTGGCGGCTCTGCTGCTGACCGCAATTGTCAGATCGCCGTTCGGCTATGCGCTGAAAGGCATTCGCGACAGCGAGCCGCGCATGCAGGCGCTGGGCTACGACGTGTGGCTTTATCAATTCGTGGCGTTCGTGCTGGCCGGGACTTTCGCCGGCCTCGCGGGTGCGCTCTATGCCTATTCCAACCGGTTCGTCAGTCCCGACTTTCTTTTCGTGATCCAGTCGGCCGAAGCGCTCATCATGGTGATCCTCGGCGGTCCCGGTACGTTGCTGGGGCCGGCCATCGGCGCCGCGCTCATCGTCTTCCTCGAGGATTTCGTCAGCTCGCTGACCGAGCACTGGGTCATGGTGCTGGGCTTCATTTATATCGTGGTCACCCTTTTCGCACCGCGCGGTCTCATCGGACTTTATGTCGATTTCCGCCAGCGCCAGGACGAGACGTGACCGCGCTCGCCGTCGAGAATCTCGCCAAGAATTTCGGCGGCGTGGCGGCGCTGGGCGGCGTATCGCTGTCGATCGGCGAGGGCGAGCGCCGCGTCCTTCTCGGACCCAATGGCGCGGGCAAGACCACGCTCTTCCATACGATTTCCGGCGCCGTCATGCCTTCTTCGGGCCGGATCACGCTGTTCGGCCGGGACATCACGGGGATGCGCGCGGACCGGCGGGCCCGGCTCGGGCTCGCGCGCACGTTTCAGGTGACGACCCTGTTTCCGCGTCTCACCGTGCTCGACAGCGTCCTCCTTGCCTTGGGCGGCACGGGCGGACGTCGCTTGCGACTCCTCCGGCCGATGACGAGCTATCGCGCGCGCTATGACGAGGCCGCGCAGCTCCTCGACCAATGGGGCCTTGCCGGGACCGAGCGGCGCATCGTGCGCAACCTTTCCTATGGCGAGCAGCGCCAGCTCGAGCTGGTCCTGGCGATCGCCTGCGCGCCGCGACTCCTTCTGCTCGACGAGCCGACCGCGGGTCTATCCCCGGCCGAGACCGCGCGCGTCGCCGCGATGGTTCAGCGCCTGCCGCGCGACATGACCATCCTCATGATCGAGCACGACATGGACGTCGCCTTCGAGCTTGCCGACCGCATCGCGGTGATGCATCAGGGCCGTCTCATCGCCGAAGGCGACGAAGCCGCGATCCGGGCCAACCAGCAGGTGGCCGACATTTATTTGGGAGCGGAATAGCCCGATGCTCGCCGTCGAGGATGTTCACACCTATTACGGCGCGAGCCATATCCTGCAAGGGATGTCGCTGACGCTCGCGCGCGGCGAAGTGGTCGCGGTGATCGGCCGCAACGGCGTCGGCAAGACCACGTTGGTGCGCTCGATCATCGGCCTCACGCCGGCGCGGCGGGGGCGCATCGTGTTCAAGGACACCGACATCACCCATATGGCGCCGCACCGGATCGCGCGCATGGGGATGGGCCTGGTGCCGCAAGGCCGTCGGGTGTTCGCCTCGCTGTCGGTGCGCGAGCATCTCGAGGTGACGGCACGGCCAACGGGCGACCGGCCCTGGACGCTGCAGCGGATGGTCGATCTTTTCCCCAATCTCGGCATGCGGCTGACCCAGACCGCGAACAAGCTGTCGGGCGGCGAGCAGCAGATGCTGGCGGCCGGACGCGCGCTCGTCGGCAATCCGGACCTTCTCCTGATGGACGAGCCGACCGAAGGCTTGGCGCCGCTGATCGTGCGCGAGCTGGGCCGGCTCGTCGAGACGCTCAAGGAACGGGGCACATCGATCCTGCTGATCGAGCAGCAGCTCGCCTTCGTCCTCCGTCACGCCGACCGCATCTATATCGTGAGCAAGGGCCAGATCGTGCATCATTGCCGCCCCGACGAGCTCGCCGAGGACCACGAGACGAAATCGCGCTATCTGGGCGTCTAGCGTCAGCCCTTGAGGCGCTGGAACATCCGCCGCGCGTTGCCTTCTTCGATGTCGTGCAGGTCCGCCGGCGAGAGACCCAGCGCGCGCAGCGGCTCCTTGGTCGCGCCCATCGTGCCCCAGGGGAAATCGCTGCCGAAGAAGACCTGCGTCGGCGGAACGAGCTTCAGCACCGCGGCGAAGGTCACAGGATTGTTCATGCTGGCCGTGTCGAAATTGAGCCGCTTGAACTCCGCGAACGCGCCGTTGGGCGCGCGGTCGGAAAACGCCCGCGCCCAGCCGGCGATCCGGCCCGCGAGCGTCGGCAACGCGCCGCCGCAATGCGAGAAGATGAAGCGGATATCGGGACAGCGCGTGAACGTGCCGCTTTGGAGCAGGTTTACGATGGCTCGCGCCGTGTCGAACATGAACTCGAGGATCGCCATCGGCACCGCGGGCTGGATATTGACGCAGCAATCAACCGCGGCCGGATGCGAATAGACGATCGCCTTGCGGCGGTTCAGCTCGTCATAGACCGGCGCGAAGGCCGGATCGCCCGGATATTTGCCGTCATAGTTGGTGAGGAGGCAGATCCCGTCGGCCTTCAGCACATCGAGCGCATAAGCGATCTCCTTGAGGCTGCCTTCGACATCCGGGAGCGGAATGGTGGCGAAGAAACCGAACCGCCCGGGGTGGTCGCACACGATCTGCGCCTTGTACTCGTTGAGCGTCCGCGCGAGCCGGCGGCTTTCCTCCACCTTGCCGGTCCAGCTTCCGGGCGCCGAGATCGACAGGATCGAGGTGGCGGCGCCGTTCTTGTCCATCTCCTCGATCGACCAGGCGGGCGTCCATTTGGTCAGCTCGGCGCCCCAATATCCCGTGCGCTTGATCCGGTCCTCCTGCAGCGACAGGAATTCCGGCAGCATGATGTGGTGATGGACGTCGACGATCCCCGGCATGAAATCTCCTCCCGCCTTTGTATGGCCACGTTATAGCCAAGCTGAGGGTTTGTCGTAAGCGCATGGGTGAGCTAGGATTCTGGGGTAGCGTCGCCGCGGAGGAATCATGGCCGACCATCTGCACGACCCCGACAAGGACCGGGTCTTCGTCCGCGCCATCGAAGGGTCCTATAGCCTCAAGGACGAGCTGAAACGGCTCCGCGCGCTTCCCCGCGTAATCAAGAGCGAGGACGTGAAGCTCGATGGCGGCCCGCAGCATTTCAGCCGCCACTATATCGAGCCCGAGGACGGACGCACGCAGACGCTGCATATCCATCTCGAGGAATATGCGCCGGGCGGCACGACGCAGAAGCACGGCCACGTGAACGAGGCGGCCTTCTATATCCTCGACGGCGCCGGCTACGAGATCCATGACGGCAACCGCTATGACTGGAAGGCCGGCGACATCGCGATCGTCCATAACAATTGCGTGCATCAGCACTTCAATGCCAGCAAGACCGAACCGGCGCGCGCCCTGGTGATCAAAACGAAGCCCATGTATCTCTTCATGAACATGCTGTTCCAGCACACGGTCGAGAAGCGCCCGACCACGCCTTCGGCGACGCAAGGCAATTTCGTTCCGCGCCAGGACGAGACCGACTTCAACCACCCGCAAGAAGACGCGGCCGACTGAGCGAGGCGGATCATGGCTTGGGACGAGGCAAAGACGTGGCTCGCGGGCGTGGCCAACGGCAACCACTATCAAAGCCTCCTCGACGACGCGGCAGAGATGCCGGCGCGCAACGCAACGCGCGCGAAGATCGTGCATGCCGACGACATGCCGTGGGAGATGTCGCGGCAAGGGCTATTGAAGCATCTCTTGAACGCGCAGATGAACGCGCGGATGGAGACGGTCGACGCCTATATGCAGATCATCCCCGGCGGCAGCCGCTCCGGGCGGCACCGCCACCTCGCCGAGGAATGTCTTTATGTCGTCGAGGGGTTTGGCTTCGACCTGCACCAGGATTGCGACGTCGAGATCACCGACAGCTATCACTGGAAGCCGCAGGACGAGATCAAGCGCTATGAGTGGAAGGCGGGCGACGTGATCTACATCCCGCCCTGCACCATCCATCAGCATTTCAACGGCGATCCGGCGCGGCCGGCGCGGCTCATCTCGTGCATCAACCGCATCTACAAGAATAGCGGCCTGAACGACCTGGAGCAGATCGAGAACGCGCCGGAATACGACCCGACCGTCACGCTGACGGCGGACCTCGTGAAGCGGTATCTCGCGGCGTCAATGAGGCCGAAGGCGTAAACGCTCCGCTCCGCACGCATTTCCTTCTCTACCTCTTGGGGTGGAGAGGGTTTTGTCGTTACTCCGCCGCGGCCTTCTCCGGGAACCATTTGTACATGATCGGGTCGACCGTGCCGCCGTTCTTCTTCATCTCGGAGAGCCACAGCGCGTGGATGCGCGGATCCTGATCCTCGTATTCGATCTGGTCGCCGCCTTCCTTGATGCTGAGCGATACCGCCTGCTTCTTCTCGGTGCCGTCACCGCCCGAGCGCCACGCCGCGGCTGTGAGCGGGTAGCGGATGCCGCCGACGCCGGTCGCGAGATAGCGAGCATTGCGGCTGCTGGTGTTGAAATGCTGATGAAGCTGCCGGTCCGCCGGCGGGAACACCACGCCATGCTTCCAGTCGATGCGGAGATAATCCTTCTCGCCTTCGAACCACAGGAGCGAAAAGCCGGTGCCTACCACGCACATCACGTGGGCGCCGGGCCCGT
>DATJLY010000462.1:0-4730 GCA_035509095.1 Allostellaceae bacterium
GGAAGCCTGGCTTTGCCGTCACGGGGATGATGCGGCAAGCAGCGTCCATCTCGAACTTTATCCCGAGCTGCCGGCGGCTTGGCGCGACGAGGCGCTCGGCGCCAAATGGGCGCGCATCCGCGACCTGCGCCGCGTCGTGACCGGCGCCATCGAGCTCGAGCGCGCGCAAAAGCGCGTGGGCTCGAGCCTCCAGGCCGCGGTCGAGCTTTATGCCGGGCCCGAGGATGCGGCCCTTCTTGCCGATATCGATCTCGCCGAACTGTGCATCGCCTCGGCCGCCGGCGTTACGCCCGGACCCGTGCCTGCGGGTGCCTTTTCGCTTCCCGACGTGCCCGGCGTCGGCGTTCTGGTACGGATCGCCGACGGTGACAAATGCCAGCGCTGCTGGCGCATCCTGCCCGAGGTGGGGTCGCGGGCCGATCATCCGGATCTGTGCCATCGCTGCGCCGACGTGATCGAAGCGGCGGGTCTCGCGCCGGCTGTCGGCGGCGAATGAGTCTGCGTCTCGGTCTTGCCGTAGCCTTCGTCGCGGCGCTTGTCGATCAGGCCGGCAAGGCCTGGGTGATCCGTCTCGTGACCGATCCGCCGGGCGCGCGCATCATCCGGGTCACGCCGTTCCTCAATTTCGCCTTCACCCTGAATCATGGATTGAGCTTCGGCCTCTTCAATACCGACGCCGGGCTCAATGCCGTGCTGTTCACGATCGTCGCCGGCCTCATCATCGCGGCGCTGCTGGTCTGGCTGGCGCGGACGCGGGATTGGCTCATGTCGATCGCGATCGGACTCGTGGTCGGCGGCGCCGTCGGCAACGTGATCGACCGGCTGACGCGGGGCGCGGTGGTAGATTTCATCGATTTCCATATCGGTCTCTGGCACTGGTTCGTGTTCAACCTGGCCGACGCGGCGATCACGATCGGCGTGGGATTGATGCTGATCGACAGCTTGCGCGGCCGCCGGGAAGCGCGTAATTAGGGGCCGGCATGGGAGCTTGAGCCTTGTTGTATCGGATTGGGGCTTGGGGCGCGCTTTTGGTCGCCGCCACGATTCTGGGCGGGTGCGACGACTTCATGCGAGCCATTGGCAAGGAAAAAGTTGTGCCCGATGAGTTCGCGGTGGTCTCGCGGGCACCGCTTGCGGTGCCGCCCGACTTCGCCTTGCGGCCGCCGCGCATCGGCGAGCAGCGCCCGCAGGAAGTGCCGCCCGTCGATCAGGCGCGGCAGACCGTGTTCCGGGCCGGCGACCAGTCGGGCACCACACTGCCGCCCGCGGCCGATCAGCGCAGCCCGGGTGAGACCGAGCTGTTGCAGCAGGCGGGCGCCGGGAACGCACCCAAGGACATCCGCCAACTGGTCGAGACGGATGCGACCACCGAAAACGAGCTGAGCGACAGCTTCGTCGACAAGCTTGCTTTCTGGCGCAAGGACCAGAAATTGGGGCCGACCGACAACGTGATCGATCCCAACGCCGAAGAGCTGCGCCTTGACGCCCAGAAAGAGGCCAAGGCCGGATTGACGCCGCCCTCGACGGCGGCGTTCCAGTCGCCCCCCACGATCGAGAAGACCGGAGCCAGTTCCTCGTCCTCGGGCTGGTTTAGCTGGCTGTTCTGAGTTTCTCCGTCCCGCGTAGCGGCAGGATGCGGGCGCAACCGGCCATGAGCCGGGAGGGATGGATGTTGCATCGTTTGCCCGCTTGGTCGGCGGCGCTGTTGCTGCTGATGGCCGCGGGGCCGGCCGCGGCCAAGATGTTCGAAGCCGACACATTCACGCTCGCCAACGGCCTCCAGGTCGTCGTGGTACCGAGCCACCGGGCGCCGATCGTGACGCAGATGGTCTGGTACAAGGCCGGCGCCGACGATGAGCCGCGCGGCAAGACCGGGATCGCGCATTTCCTCGAGCATCTGATGTTCCGCGGCACCAAGGACACGCCGCCCGGCGCCTTTTCGCGCATCGTCGCCGAGAATGGCGGGAGCGAGAACGCCTTCACCACCAACGACTACACCGCCTTCTACCAGAACGTCGCCGTCGACCGGTTGCCGCTGGTGATGAAGCTCGAAGCCGATCGCATGACGGGTCTCGTGATCACCGACGCGGTGGTCAATCCCGAACGCAAGGTCATCATCGAGGAGCGCCATATGCGCATCGATGATCAGCCGTCGGCGCTCCTCGACGAGCAGATGGACGCGGCGCTTTTCCTCAATCAGCGCGAACACGCGCCGACCATCGGCTGGGAAACCGAGATGCGCGGCCTCGGCACCAAGGACGCGCAGGCCTTCTATCGGACCTGGTACGCCCCCAACAACGCCGTGGTGGTGCTGGCGGGCGATGTGACCGTGGCGCGCGCGAAAAAGCTGGCGGAGACCTATTACGGGCCGCTCAAGGGGCATCCCGTCCCGCCTCACCTGATCCTTGTCGAGCCGCCCAAGGTCGCCGCGACTCGGCTCATCATGAAGAGCAACCGCGTCGCCGAGACGAGCTGGACCCGCGAATATCTCGCCCCGTCCTATGACAGCGGCGATACCAAATACGCCTACGCGCTGCAGGTGCTGGCCGAGGTGCTGGGCGGCGGCGCGAGTTCGCGCCTTTACAAGACGCTTGCCGTCGATGAGGGCGTGGCGCTTACGGCGGGCGCTTTCTACGACCCGGAATCGCGCGGTCTGACGAGCTTCGGCTTCCGCGCCACGCCAAAGAACGGTATCGATCTCGCGACCTTCGAATCGAAGCTCGATGCGATCCTCAAGGACGTGCTCGCGGGCGGTCTGACCCAGGACGAGATCGACCGTGCCAAGAAGCGCATGCAGACGAGCGCCATCTATGCGCAAGACGGGCTGGGCGGCCCCGCCCGCATCGTCGGCGCCGCGCTCGCGATCGGCCGCTCGCTCGACGATGTCGAGAGCTGGCCCGAGCGTATCGGCGCCGTGACGCTCGCGCAGGTGAACGAGGCCGCGCGTCTCGTGCTGCATGACGATGTCGCCGTGACCGGCGTCCTGCTGCCGCAGCCGACATCGTGAGCGGGCTCATGCGCCGCCACCCGATCGTGCGCGCGGCCTGCGTGGTTGTCGCGCTGATGCTGCCCTGGGGCGCCGCGCGCGCGGTGACGATCAAGGATGTCCACACGCCGGGTGGGCTCGATGCGTGGCTCGTCGAGGATCACAGCCTGCCCGTGGTGACGGTCGACGTGGCGTTCCGCGGCGGCGCGGCGCTCGATCCCGCGGACAAAGAGGGCCTGGCGAACCTCGTCTGCGACCTGCTCGACGAAGGCGCGGGCGATCTCGATTCGAGCGCCTATCAAGGCAAGCTCGAAGACATGGCGTCGGCCCTCGATTTCGACGCGGGCGAGGACGAGATTTCCATCTCGCTGCACAGCGTGACGGCCAATCTCGAGCCGTCTCTGGCGCTTTTGAAGCTCGCGCTGACGAAGCCCCGGTTCGACGCATCCGCGGTCGCGCGCGTCAAGGGTCAGCTCGCGGCATCGCTCGAGCGCGACCAGCATCAGCCGCGTGCGATCGCCGACCGCGCGTGGCGCACGGCCATGTTCGGCGACCACCCTTACGCGCGGCGCTTGCGCGGCACGCCGGAATCGATCGCCGGCATCGGCCCCGATGACATGCGCGCGTTCGTCCGCGACCGGTTCGCCAAGGATGCGCTGATGATCGCGGTGGTGGGCGATATCGCGCCCGACCGGCTCGCGCGGCTCCTTGACGATACTCTGGGTCCGTTGCCGGATCACGCCGCGGCCGGGCAAACGGCGCCGCTGGTCGTGCGCGACAAGGGCGAGGTGCTGCTGAACCGCATGGCGATTCCACAAAGCGTCGTGGAGTTCGGCCAGCCCGGCATCAAGCGCGACGATCCCGACTGGTACGCAGCACTTCTCGTCACCGAGATCCTCGGCGGCGGCGGTCTCACCGCGCGGCTCAGCGAGGAGGTGCGGGAAAAGCGCGGCCTCGCCTATTCGGTCTATGCCGGCCTCGACCCGATGCAGGATGGCGGCGTGATCGCTGGCGGGGTCGGGACCGAGAATGCGAGCCTTGGCCAGTCGATCGCGCTCATTCGCGGCGAATGGAAGCGCATGCATGACGCGGGCCCGACGGCCGAGGAGCTTGCGCACGCCAAGACCTATCTCACCGGCTCGTTTCCGCTGTCGCTCGATTCGACCGGCCGAATCGCCGGAATCCTCATCGCGATGGAGCGCGACCGGCTTGGCATCGATTATCTCAATCGGCGCGACAAGCTGATCGACGGCGTGAGCCTCGCCGACGCGAAGCGGGTGGCGCGCCGTCTGCTCGATCCGGCCGCGCTCACCTTCGTCGTGGTGGGCTCGCCGCCCGATCTTCCCGGCGCCATCGAGCTGAAGCCGGGCGGGAGCTGAGCCGATCCGGCTTGGCGCCACCCGTGCCGCTTGGCACAATAGCGCCCTTATGACCATCCGCCTGTTGCCGCCCGTCGTCGTCAACCGCATCGCGGCGGGCGAGGTGGTGGAGCGGCCGGCCGCCGCCGTCAAAGAGCTGGTCGAGAATGCGATCGACGCCGGCGCCACCCGCATCGCGGTGACGTTGGGCTTCGGCGGCGAAAGCCTCATCGTCGTCGCGGATGACGGGATCGGCATGGATCGCGACGAGCTGGTCCTCGCGGTCGAACGGCATGCGACCTCGAAGCTGCCGGACGACGATCTCTTGCGGATCGAGAGCCTGGGCTTCCGGGGCGAGGCGCTCGCCTCGATCGGCGCGGTCGCGC